>JAHJDK010000236.1 GCA_018812505.1 Nanobdellota archaeon
ATTAGGAACAACAAGTGGATACTGATAGATTTGAAAAAATACTGAAACTCCTAAGAGAAAAATACTTCACAAGTTTTCTTGAAGATAGTTCCTTCCATGTCAAAGAATATCAGTTTTATCTTTTTATTCATATATTCACTTTTTTATCTGGCTTGTTTTTAAAAGTTGCTATTTCTAGAAGCTTTTTTTAGTTTTTTGTGTTTTTTAAGGAAGCTTTGTACTTTCTCAAACCCATATATTGTTATTAGAACTGCCAATCCTTCTGCGAATGTCACGCTTAGAGGCACACCAAACAAGACAGGTTTGAAAGGGAAATAAGCATAGTATCCTTGACTCACTGATATTACATCAAAGTAGAACCCAAAAACAGCTCCTCCAAGAAAATAAAGTAAATATTTCTTCTTATTATTCTCAAAATAGAGAATCAATAGACAAATAACTAAAAACACTACAACCAAACCATACCAAAACAGACTAAGCATCTTTTCCTCCGAGTCTTGTTCCTATGAAATAACTATAAGCAAGGTAATGGATGTACATCAGCCAGGTGCATAAAGATATTAAAGGTATTTTAGGCTCTGCGTAATAAGTCCAGAAACCATAATAAGTCATCACAGTCTCAAATATAAAAGCAACGATCAACCCTAAAAATGATAATAAAAGATAACTTTTAAGGTTTTTCCTGTCAATAATAAGAATTATTGATAAAACAAATGTATTTAATATTAGAAATAAGAAATGAGACATCATTACTTGCTTATAAGTTCTACTATTTATATAATTTTCTTTATAAAAAAAACATGGGCCCACCGAGATTTGAATTCCCGGTTTCTTTAACCGAAACTCTCGGGACCACTGGTTATCTTAGTTTTTCTATTGCTGTGGCGCAATAGGGTCATATAAGACCAGCACTCTAACCAGGCTAAGCTATGGGCCCACTTATTTATCTTGAATTTGTATCTATTTTATAAAATTTATGATTTGTTTTGACTAAAAAGAATAAATTTATAAATAATCACTAAATAGTAGCTAAATATGAATAAATCTCAAGAAATCACAAACCTGTTAAAAGCAACATTGAACAAGATGACATTAGAAGGAATAGACAGGGTTGTTCTTCAAATTAATGTTTCACCAGAAGAACTTTGCAGAGGAAACAACATACCATCTTATTATCCAAATGAAGCTTTAACTCAAGAAGAGCTTACTCTTATAGAACAACAAAAAGAATATGAGATAGTCTCTCTCGTTACAGGAAGGATAAGGAATGTTCAAGTTAACAAAGATGCAGGTGTTGAAGTTTATCATAGAAGCATAGGAATAGAACTTCTTCCAGGCCATAATAAATCATACATGACTCATGGAGGTGTATGGACTAACATAAGTGATTTCGTCAATGCAGCTAAAAAAGATCCTTTCATAACAGGTAACACAGTTGAAAGCTTAAGGGGAAAAATTGATGAAGGAATTGAAAACTTCAAAGAAATTGTTCCTCAGATGAAGATAACAGAGCTTTATCGTACTTAAAAAGAAAAACTTATTTATACTACTTCTATAAAAAAAGATTTATGAATAAAGAACTTGAAGCGGCTAAACAAACAGCTCTCAAAGCAGGAAAGATAATCTTAGACTTTTACGAAAAGAAAAACTTCACTGTTGAGGATAAAGGCGGTCATTACCAGAATTATTTGACAGAAGCTGATAAGGCTTCTGAAAAGCTTATTGAAGAACTGCTCTCCAAACAATTCCCTGATTATGGCTTTAGGGGAGAGGAAACCGCTAATGAGCCTTCTGAAAAAAGATTTGTGTGGATTGTTGACCCTTTGGATGGCACTAAGGGTTTTGTTAATCACACTAATTTTTTCGGTGTGCAGATTGGATTAACAAAAAATGGAGAAGTGGTTTTAGGAGTTGTTTACTTACCTGTTTTTAAGGAGTTGTTCTGGGCTGTCAAAGGCAAAGGCGCTTTTCTTAATGATAAAAAAATAAGTGTTTCAAAAAGGAAAGAACCAACAGATTTAAAATTGGCTGTAAGCGTCAGAGCATTGCACGATGAAAATTTAAAACAATTATTTGACAAGATTAAAACTACTCATAGAAAATACTCCGATTCCTTGGCTTACAAGTGGACTTGTATTGCAAGGGGAGAGTCGGATGCGCATTTAGTTAAACCTAACAGCTCTGCAGAGTGGGATATTTGTGCTCCAAAAATAATAGTTGAAGAAGCAGGCGGCAAGGTAACAACATTCTCAGGCAAAAAAGTAACTTTCAACAGAAATAGAATTAATTATCCTGAAGGAATACTTGTTTCTAACAAGCTTTTTCATAAAGAATTATTGAAAGTTCTTAATGACTAACTAGTTCATTAAGATAGTTTTTTGCTCTTTTAAGTTGATTTTGGCTTATCACATGGTATTTAAAAGAGTTATTTAAAGATGCTTGGCACCCACCAACTCCATTATAGCCAATACCTATTATAGCTGGTGAGAAATGCATTCCAAAATTAATTATTCTTCCCAGTCCTTGATATTCATCAGATGTTTCTAATAATAGTTTTTCTCCAGGTATTATGCTCTTTATGTATCCTGAAGTGTCTGGAGGGTATAGCATCTTAGAATTTTTGCCATTCAGACTTCCAAAAACAAAATATTTGTTATCACCAGAAGTCATCAGACCTGCTCCTAGCAACATCAACATAGAATCATTATTAACTCCAATTGCCCATGCAGGCAGTAGTTCCATAGCAAGTCGATGCCTAACTGCTCTCAATGGAATAAATGTTTCCAAAACATCAGTTATTAGAGCAGTGTTTGAAATGTTAAAAAAGTTTTCCTCTATAGCTTTATTAACTACAGACAAACTATATCTTCTCATAATAATTAAGAAATTATAAGAATTATTTAAAGGTTTGTTAATAAAATTTCTAAAGTTTAAATTTTTGGACGGTGTGGGCGGGATTTCCAAGCTCGAGGGGTCAAAAGCATTTGAACCCGCAGGAGATGGTTAATCTCGTCAGATTATAAGTCTGATTCATAACTAGGTTATGCAAAGACAAAATAAGGTGTCTACAGAAAAACGCAATATTTAAATATGTGGTCACCTATTTAACATTATATGTTTCTTGAAAAAAGAAAAGTTGGAAAGAGTATAAAGTATTATTTGGTCCACTCATATAGAGATAAAGCTAACAAAGTTATCAAAATAAGACGTTTTCTTGGAACTAACCTGTCTGAAAAAGAACTTGAGAAACTAAGGAAAAGAGCAGAAATAATAATCAAACAACAAATTGAAGATATGAAAACAAATGTTTTTGACTTTTCATTGTCTGACAAAGAAATCCAAGCTTTGAACCGATTAAATGATAAGATTAAGATTGTTCATTTTGATGATAGAGAATGGCAACAATTTACAGAAGAGTTTGTTTATAATACCAACGCAATAGAAGGTTCTAAAGTATTAGAGAAAGAAGTTCCGTTAATATTAAAGAAGAAAAAAGCAACTAATAATGATGAAATTGAAACAAAAGGACTTGCAAAGGCAGTTGAATATATAAGGAGAACAAAAGAAGATTTATCTCTTAAATTAATGTTAAAATTGCATAAGTTGTGTTTTGCAGAATCCAAATCATTTGCAGGTGAATTTCGAGATGTTGAAGTAGGTATTAGAAATAGACATGGAGAACTAATCCATCAAGGAACACTTGTAAAAGATTTGGACAAAGAATTAAAAAAAATTATTTCTTGGTATAAAGAGAATAAAAATAAATTCAAACCACTAGTTTTAGCAGCAATTATTCATAATCAATTTGAGGATATACACCCATTTCAAGATGGCAATGGCAGAGTAGGAAGATTATTATTAAATTTTATTTTAATAAAAAATAATTATCCGCCAATAAACATTTTATTAGAGAACAGAGGAG
>JAHJDK010000237.1 GCA_018812505.1 Nanobdellota archaeon
ACAAGCATGTTTTGTTTGAATAATAAATTGTAATTTATATTATTATAAATGCAGAACGATATTAAGTTAAAAAGGGTTATTGATGTTTTCTCATGGACTATTCGAACTTTTTTCTTTCTTATAACATATTTTTCTTTTTCTAGTTCAAGTATTTTATTGAAAATGTTTTGGTATTCTTCTTTTTCTTTGTTTAGTTCTTTTATTATTTCAGTGATGCTTGTTTCTCCTTTCTTGGCAACTATATAGAATACGTCATATTTTGAAACCATGTTAGTTTATATGTTAAAGAAATATATAAATGTTTCTATTATTCACAAAAAGTTTATAATTTTTAAATAAAAAGTGAATAATGAATCTCATTCTAAGTTTATTTCTTCTTTTTTTCTTTCTTACAAAATTCTTTTTGAAATTTAGAAATTTTCAATTTCTGTAATTTTTGTTAGGTCTTTTGTTCTTTTGCCGCTTATTCCTGTCTCTGGTGTTTCTTTGTTGTATCCTTTTACTTCTTTGTCTTCTTTTATTTGTTTGAAGAATTTGTTGAAATCTATCCATGTGTTCCACTTGCCTTGTTTTTTAAAGTTTTTCTTTGCCAATAATACTACTCTTGATGGTATGTGTTCTGATACTATGTCGTATTCTGGTAGTTCTTTGTTTAGTTCTTTGCTGAACTCGACTACTTCTTCATGCAAGGGCATGTTTTCTTTTTTCAGTCTTTCTCTTGATGCTCCCACGAACATGTATGCTTTTGCTTCTATGAAGTCTGGGTTTCCTTTTTTTATTGCTTTTGCAAATTCTTTTGGTTTGTTATCGTTCAATCCTTTGATGAGTGTTATTCTGATGCATGTTCTGTGTTTTTTTCTTGATAATATTTCTAAGCTTTGATTGAGTCTTTCCCAGTAGTCTGAAAATATTGGTTTGTCAATCTCTTTTAGTGATTCTTTGTTTGGCGCGTCAACGCTTAGGTATAGTTGTGTTACTGGTTCTAGTTTTTCTATTTGTTCTGGATATTGTCCGTTTGTAACTAGGAATGTTGATATTTCTTGTTTGTGAAACTTGCTTATTATCTCGTTTATTTTTGGATAGATTATTGGTTCTCCGGTTAGCGATAATGCTACATGCTTAATATTGTTTGATTCCTCATACAATTTTTTGTTTGCTTCTTTGTTGCCTTTGAATCCTACCAGTAATTTATGGTGTTCTTCTTTGCTTTTCTTTATTATCTCTTCTGGTTTGTCTATTGTCCACTTCCATTCTTTTGATACTGGTGCTTTGTATCCTCTCCAGCAGAATATGCATCTGTTTGCACAGCTTAGGCTGGTGCTCATTTGTAAGCATTGGTTACTTCTGATGCCATAGAATTTGTGTTTGTAGCAGCTTCCTTCATCTCTAATCATGTTTTTGGTCCAGCCGCATATCTTTACTGCGCTATGGCTTCCAACTATTCTGTATTGTTGTTTCTCTAGTTCTTTTTTGGCTGCTTTTGATAACATGTTTTCTTAGAATAGTTGTTTGTTTTAAAAAAGTTTTACTTTACAACAACAAAAGATAAAAACAAGTTTTTAGATTTTTGAGTTGTAGTTTATCTTTGCGTTAAACTACAAATTCTACGTTTGGCATTCCTTTAAATGCTTTATCGCCTGTCAAGAACTTTACTTTGTGTTTCTTTGATAATATATATCCAACAACGTCAACATAAGAAATATTTTTGTTTTTTAGCTTGAGTTTTATAGCTTGGAATACATCTTCGTTTTGTATGTCAACAGTTGATTCTTCAAACATTTCATAAATGCTTTTAGGTCCTGGTATTTTGTTTCTCAGCATAAATAAGTATAACTCCATAAGATTTAGTTTACTGGTAACAATATCAAATTGATCATATTTTCTATACTTTTCGTCTCCAAGCACTATTTTTGCAAGTGCGTAGGTATCATAAAAATAGACGCTCATTATTCCATCCTCGCTTAATTTCTAAAATCTCTTTTTCAACATCTATTTTTTTGTTAGTTTTTCCTATTCCAAAAACCCTGTCAAACAATTTTTCTTTTGTTTTTATACTAACTTTTACTTTTTCGTTTGTATCAACTTTTTTATTGTTTTCAATAATATC
>JAHJDK010000238.1 GCA_018812505.1 Nanobdellota archaeon
AACTGAAAATATGGGGGTAAAACAGGGGTTTATCAAGTCACTGTATGGGTACTTACCCTAAAGCTTTAACGCTCTTCTCAACGCCTCGTTTTAATATGTTAATAATCTCTGCTTTTTTAGTTCTAACAGCTTTTTGAAAGTGTTTTCTAGCAGCTATTTTTGAAGTTCCAAACTCCAAATAACCACCATACCCTATGGCGTCAGAAACAGTTACTGAAGAATCACTTAACCGACTAGTATGAACTGAGTTTAAAAAACGTCCAGTATCGACACTTGGATAACTAGCAATGTTTTGTTTAACAGCTCCCTCAAGTATAAACCCCGCCTTCATCAAGTTATTTGAAAGTTCAGAACTTACCTTTGTATATGTTTTTAAAAGTTTGTTCTGAACATTCTTTAAACCTTGCAATTCTACTTTAACAACCATTGTTCCTAATAGCTTATCATTCCTTTGAGTTCTCTCTGAATCATCTTTGAAAGTTCTTCGCCAGCCTCTTGTCCAACGATGTTATTAGCATAAACATTAACAGTTACTCCTTTACCACCCATTAATTGGCTTGGCTGCTTAACGCCTATAATGGTATCTTGTGGGCTAAAAGGTGTTACTTCACCGTCACCTCTGGAAATGAAATCGTTTTGTGGCAAATTAACCTTGATATCTGAAAAAGAGCCATAAGTAGCTAGTGACGGGCTAAAAGTCATACCTCCCCATAACCGCTTAGCGTACTCAAGTTTAGAAGCTTCTCGAATCGTATCGACTATTATGTTATAAGTTTCTTTTAATGAAACGTTTAACTTTTCAACTTCAAGTTTTTCATTCATCCAACCAAGTTTTTTTGCTTCAATAGCTTTTAAGTATTCATCTTTAGTTTTAATAATGTTTTTTTGTTCATCCATCCAAAGAGAAGCTTTTAAACTTTGAATCTCTTTAAAATTTATAAATTCGTTCTCTTTTTCTAATCTCAAAATCCTTAATTCTTCAGTGATACTTTTAATATTTTCCTCTTCTTTACTCCACATAATATCAATATCGCCAGTGTAACCGCTTTCTCTAACTTCTTTCTTCTTATTTTCAAGAGCTAGTTCAGCTTTTGTTAACTCACCTTTCTTTTCAGCTATAACCAAGTCTTTCTCAGTTTCCCCTTCTAAAGGTGTACTGCCAAACCCTCTAATTTCACTCTCCAAAATTTTTAAACTGCTAGTGCTAGCTTCTAAAGCCCGATTTAAATCTAAATATTCAGTAGTCCAACCCTTAACTTTTCCCTGTATATCATCAGGTAAATCATCTAATACACTGTTAAATTCTTTAAATCCAAAGCTTAAATCGTAAATTGTAACTATACCCTCACCCAGAGATATTTTAAAATCTTCCCAAGCAGCTGTTAACCTTTCAATTTTAGTTTTATGGCTTTCAGCAGTAAAACCCATAACCTCGACAAGCGCAGAAGTTTCTTTTATAACACTGTTTGCAATAGCTGTTTTCTTCTCATATTCTGATAAGCTCTCAGCTGTTCGCCCCAAGCTTTCAGCGTATTCATTATAAGCCTTGTCCAAATCAAGAATAATCCCGAGATTATCTAATATCATCCGGCTTTGTCGACCTATTCCCGTTGCAATATCATTAAAAGCTTGTGTGGCTGTGATTCCCATAATTTTAGCACGTGCCGTCGCCGTTGCCATTAGTTCTGGAAGTTGGTCCTTAGAAATACCGAGTGCTAAAGCTTTATTCGCAGAACTAACAAGGTTAAGAGTTGAAATGGTTTCACCACTCGCCTTTTTTAAATTATTAATTAGAGAATCAGAAGTTTCACCAACGACTAATTCAAAAGATATGAGGGCTTGTTCAAAATTTAAGAAGTCTCCAATACTCTCGGTTACAAACTGTTTAATTTGTCGAACACCAGTACTTGCTAGTTGAGCAATCCCAAAACCTAAAGAGGTACTAAGTATACTTCCAAGATTTAAACCAGCGACACCTGTTTTTTTTAAACCTTTATCGGTTTCATTAGAAAATTTTTTTATCTCACTATTCGCTTTGTTAAGTCCGCTCTGCAAATTTTTAATATCACTTCTGATACTAACTATTATACTACTATCACTTCCGAAATCAAACACCATTTTATTTTATTACCGCCTATTTTTATTATTAATCTTTTTATGTTCTTGTTCTAACTTGTTCTGCTTGATATTCCAAGTTCTAATTAACATTTGAATATCGTTAAAACCCATACTTCTAACTTGTTCAGGAGTCCAGCCAAAAACCTCTGCCGCCCACAAAAAAGTTTCTGCTAATCGTTTCTGCTGGATTAAAGATTTTTTGTAGTTTCAACCTCTTTTTTATTCCAACAATTAACCCTGTTAAGTGTGTCACGAATATTTTTCCCTTCTTCCCTATTAATAGTTTGTAAAAACTCGAAATCTTCTTTGTTTAAGCACTCTTTATAAATTGCTTCACTAGTTATTTCTCCTAATTGTTCAAGTCTTAGTTGTGAAGCGAAACTAAGTTCTGTTACTGTTATTTCTCTATCTTCTATTTTTACTTTTTCTTCTTTCAACATTTTTTTTATTTCCTCATTTTATTTTTGCTATTGTCGAACAACGACAAGCCACGTGTGCGGGTGGAAGTTTGCCCTCGCCAACTGGGTAAACATTATTATCAAGACCCATACACTCTTCGCAAGTTCTATCACTGATTGCCGCAACCCAGATATACTCTTTAATATCATTTGCCGAATACCTTTTCATTGCCCCTTTAGAACTAATTTTTACAACTTCAGTTCTAGCAATATTTTTTGCCCGCTTAGAAGCAGACAACAAAACTTCTTTTTCGCCATCAACTAAAATTAAATTTCCCGCCTTATCAGTGCGATACAAGGGTTTAAGATTAGTTTCCGATTTAATATTCTTAGCAATTTCTTGCATACTCTGATTTTCAACAAAACCTTGTTTAAGCACTGAACGAAGACTCGCAATTTGTGATTCTGAAAGCTTCCCAGCCGCAATTTGCTTTTGAGTTTTAGCTCTGAGATAATTAAACTTTTCCTCTTTCAAAGCTTCCAAAATATATTTTAAATCCTCTTGGTAACTTTCGTTAAACAACCATTCTGAAACAGTATAATCTTGTTCTCGAGCACTTTTAATATAATGCTGCCGAGCCCAAACTCTCATTAATTCTCTTATTTTTGAATCTTCCATTTTTTTTAAACCAATTATTATAAATAGTTCTATAAGGCAAAGAGGAGTAACCACTCCCCCCTTTATCGCCCTATAGATTGTTGGAGTTTGAAACCTTTTCTAAATCTAAAACATCATTTTTGGCAGACAATTTTAAAAAAAAAGGTTTTCCCACTCCAACTGCAAGGATACTTTTAAGCTTTAATTAATCCTCGTCTATACTCTTGTATCGTTTCACCAAACTTTTCAAAAAACAACTTCTCGTTCTTATCAACTATAACTTTTTTTTCAGCTATCAATACATTGTTAGCACTTATTTTTGTTTCCAAATCTTTAATAGTTGATTCTAAAACTTTTATCCGCTCCCTAATCACTTTGAGCCGAGCCGTTCTTTCATTGTTAACCCTTTTACTCTTAACTAAAACTTCTTCTGCGTGAAGTTGCTTCAACTCCTCTTCAAAGTTATCAAAAATTGTTTTATCGGAAGCCATATTTTTTTGCCAGCACCTATTTTGCTTCGCACAACGTCTCATTAAATTTGCCATATTTTCCATTTTATTATCCTCTCATCAAAAACTTTAATTCAACAATGTTACTAGGACTTGTTGAACACTTAACAACTATATCACCATCAAAAGCGAAGAACTGCCCTGTGTTACCAGCCGTATTCTGCGTTTTTGGAAAGTAATTATCGTTAGTCCTATCAAAACCAACCTTAAACAGTAACAAGCCGTTTTCATTGTAAAACTCTAAATTCGTTGTAAGATTGAGTTGTTGCTTCATAATTATTTGGTGCAATAACCCATTGAGTTTTTTACTCTTTGAATCCGAACCCTCAATTGTTAAGGTTTTACTGTTAATATTTTCAGTGTTAATCATCATTTTGTAATCAACCTCGTTTCTGTCACAGCAAGTTTTCCCTCGCACGTTGAACATTCGTATTCACGAGCTATTTCTTCGTAAGGCAACGCAGATTGCATAAACTGTTGAGATGAACTTCGAACAAACTCACAAGTTTTAACATTATGAGAGCCTTCACTCTGATTATAAAAGGTTTTCAAACAATGAGGACAACTCAACTTTGCATTTTCGTAACCTTCACTGAAAGCAAGAGTTCGATTCTCCACAGCTATACTATTTTGTAATTCTTTCAACTTCTTCAAATTCACATCATCATTTGCTCGAATAATTTCCGCCATTTTAATTATACCCCGTTTTTCTAAGAGAATCTTTTAGAAGATTTTCTACTTGCTTTAAAATATCTTTTTTGTCGCTATCACTTGAAATCTGGAAACTAATCGTCTTCGAAGGTTTCGACCAACTAATCTTGCTTTGACACCCATCACACGTACAAATTACGCTATCACCCGGTTTTAAAATGCCAACCTTTTCAGTTTGCCAAATGTTACAACTAGAGCATTGGTAACAAGCCAAGCCATCCTTCATAAAAACGTTGTCCTTTAATTCACTACCGAAGAGTGGCAAATAACCCTCTTCCAATAATTTTTCCCGCTTACTTTTGAAAACCGCCATTTTTAAATCTTACTCCTACTAAAAACTTTAGCATTCCTAATAGCTGATTCACTAGGTTTTAATCTCTGCAAAACATCTTCTCTGCCCGGTGCAAATTCTTCACTACTATAATCTGTGAAGAGGTCAACCCTGCTTGCGATAGCACTCTTGTAGAACCCCTTACCATTTCCAAGGTCAGCCACTTTTTGAACCTCCAAGTTCAACAAATCATTATCTGGCATAACTCCAAACTCTCCAATAACTACTTCTTCTTTTGCTACACTACTTTTTCCTATCATTTTATTTTTCTACCTCAACTATTTTTTTTTAAATATTTTTTTTATAAGCTCACACACCGAAATAGATAAGAATACTTATCTGAACACTCCTTTTTTTCTTGTACTTAAATAACCGGGTGGGGTGTGTGTTTATATTACATTTACTTGTTATAATTGTCTTTATCACAAGTTTTAATGTACCATTTATCTATACCTGTTTACATTTCACCTCAACTTCTTGTTTCTTAAACATAGAACCAACCACATCACGAGCCCACTGGTCACCCATCGTCACTGATACATTAGCGTTCAACACTTGCTTAGGGATTAACTCTAATAAAAGCTTAGCAATCTGTGTTCTCTGAGACCACGTCGAAGCGTCGTTAAGCTGCGACTGCAACAAATTATTTACTGCTTGCAAGAAGTTCTTATCAGCCATCAAAGAAATACACGCACGCTGCTCGTTTGAGAGATTTTTATTGTTCAGCGAACCGTTGATTCGACTACTCAATACTTTGATTGGGCTTTTACTTGAACCACCTTTTCTTCCTAGCTCTACTGCTCGCTCGTGTGTTCTTATTGGTATTAAATTCTTTGTTCCGTTAGCTGGCATTTAAAATTTCTCCTAGTTTGTAGTTCATAACGTCTATTAATTTATCTATCTTAATCAAATACTCTTTGTTTGTAATCATTTTCTTTAAAATCCATTTGCACGTTTTCTATTTCTACCTTTGTAGCCTTCAAACCCCTATCACACATCACTGGTTCAAAGCTTAACCTATCACCTTCGAACACCTCTTTTAAAAATCCTAAATCGTTTTTGTGAACAAAATAGCTTTTCTTATCATCTCCGCTTATGAATCCCCAGTTATTCTCTGGTTTCCAAAACTGTACTCTTCCATTAATTCTCATTTTCTTGTTTTATTCCTCATTATTAAATGTATTAAATGTATTAAATATACCAAATATGAGTGAGAGAGAGTACGTTAGAAACTCTGAATCTATGAAAAAGAGGAAAAAACCCTCTGTCACTTTCACTACATTTATTATATTTAATACATTTAATACTCATATTGTTAGTTTGAACTTTTTCAAGCCCTCATTTATTAATCTGTACATAAAACTTGGTTTCTTATTGTCACCCAGTTTTAACGGTACACTTTTTAGTATTCCTTTGGTCACTAACGAATCAATGTATTCACCTATTACTTTAAACGTCACGAATGGGTTTGCAGCGTGTATGTCGCTTCTCGTAAACCAGCCTTTCGTATCGTCTGGGTTTAACTCTGTTATTTCTAAAGAGTATTTTATCGGATTTTCAACTACCCATTCTTTGATTGTCTCTAATATTCGCTCTTCGTTATATGTGAGTTTTGCACTCGTGGTTTCTTGGTACATAGTGTTTATTATATTGATTGCTTCTACTAAGTCTTCTTTCTCTGCCAGAACAATTTCACCTTTTCTTGGTCTTCTGTACTGATTTAAGGCTGCGTTCGCCTTTATCTTGTCTAAGAATCTTGGGAAGTCTCGTCTTAAATTATCCCCTTTTTCATTGTTGTATTGCGTTTCAATTTTTAACAAGTCATCTTCTATTAATTCTAGGTGTACCTGTACTATTTCTAAACATTGAAGTTTCTTAATTATTGAAGTATTGATTTCTTCTGTTCGCCCCATACTTTTTTCTAGTTGGTATCGCAAAATATTATTTGTTTGTTCTGCATCTTTTGTTAAGCGGCAGATTTCAAGCCTGTTTAACATTTCTTCGCCGAATGAGGCGTTACAGCTAGTTATTATTATAACTGGTTTTCCTTTAACGTTTATTTCGATTGCTTCTTGATTTCTAGTTATTAAACAAGTCGTTTTGTCTGTGATAAAAGTTTTTAGGGTCTCGCTTTCTAGAACATTTTTTCGGATGTCTTCAAAGTATAGTATTGTGCCGTCATAGCTGAATCCTTTTTCGCCTTCGTGCCAGTATGATAAACTTTCAGGTGTTATCTTGGTTAATCCTTTACTGTCTGGAAATACGTCTATTATCTTAGTTGTGCAATAACTTTTTCCTTTTGAACTCTTATCGTTTATTAGTGCTCCGCAGTGGTCTGATAAGTTTTTAACCCATTTTTTAGCACAGAAGTTTATCAAGTACCGTTTAAGGTTTTTCTCGCCGATTATCTCTTTATCTAGTTCTATAATTATCTCTTTTTTTAAATCAGAGTTTTTCAGCGTTGGTATTATCTCTTTTTTTTCTGCTTCTAACTTCTTATTTTCTAAGTATTTGGTTAGTTTCTTTGTTTGTGTTGCATCAATTATTTCTTTTATTTCTTTTAAAAAATTCTTTGGTATATTATGACATCCGGGTCTCGTATTCTCTTCTATTAGTGTAGCATATAATAACTTCTTGTTTTCGCTTATATTAGGCTGTTCTATCGCTGCTCTTAATTCGATTCTATAATCTTCATCTATCATAAAGTCTTTGTTTTTTTGGTTTGGGTCACTGTTTTCTTCAAGCCAAGTTTTTATGTCATCTTCATCTTCTTTTGTTAATGTTAATTGATTCATTTTATAGCCACCTCTGACGATTCTTCTTTGTTTGTGGTGTCTGAGCCGATGACTATGCTAGAATTAGCGTGTCTTTGGACTGTGACGAGTTTTTTAAGCCCTTGCTTCAAAATTTTTAAGTCTTGTTTGTAATTTTTGTCTTCTTCTCTAAAAAATTTATTTAGTTCTTCTTCTTGGCGTGGCGTCATTCATAAAATACCACCCTTGTATATTTCTTCTCGTATCTCTACAAAATTTAAAATAGAATTACCATTAAGCCTGTTTAAATCAGCTTTTGTTTTAACGAATTGATTAATAGCAGATATCATTTTGGGTAAACCTCAACACCCCTAATATTTTTAGGAGCTGGCTTAATCTCTTTTATATCTTTAATATCTACAATTGTTAAATTGTTTCTTTCTTCAGAACGCACAACTATTAGTGCATTTGTTTCTTTAACGATTTCGCCGAACAAATATTGACCGGTTTTTAGAATTATCTTCTGTTCTCCAATAACAGATTCTTTTATCCCAGCTTTCTCATTTTTTCCCATTTTATCTCTTTACCTCATTTTCTCATCTATTTTTGTTAAGTTAAACACTCCTAGTATACATAAAACACTCATAGTATATAAATATTGTGTACTTAAGTATATTTTCCACTATTCACCAGTGAAAAGTGATAACTTCTCCAATATATAGGTTGTAGTCTATAGTTTAGAGTTCATATTAGAAAAAAATTATTATTTCTTGGCTTCGTACTTCCGCAATTTCTCTTCGATAATATTATCAGCAACGTTTAAAATCTTTATATCGACATTCTCATTTTTAACAATTTTTTCACTCATTGCAAGAATCATCTTTTTAAGTTCATCAAGCTGTGTTTGTGTATCATTATTCTGCAATAAAACCTCGTTTAAAGGAGTGCCACATCTAACGCAGAAATCTATTCCTTCTTCATTCTCACACTTACAACTCTCACAAAACACTTTTTTAACTTCTTCACTGCCATTTTCGAATTTGAAAGCGTCTTCAAAAGTTGTGTGCCCGTAAGTTTGTAACATCTGCAAGGATTTATGACCTGTCAGTTTTGTAATAGTCATTAAATCCATCCCTTTACGTATTAAATCAGTTGTTCTTGCGTGCCTTAAGGAATGGCAACCAACACCTTTTAAACCAACCTTTTCAAAAGCTGCGTTAATCTTCCACCAAGCCGAACTCTGAGCCAAAGGTTTGCCGTCGTTTCGAACAAAAACTAAAGCTTCAGAATTGTAAAAGTTATCAAGTTTTTTTAAAGGGTGCCCTTGCAAGTAACCCTTCAAGATAGGAAGATAATCAATCATATACAAGGTTCTTTTACCGCTTAAAGTTTTAGAATTCTCAATATTGATTAACACCCTTCCATTCTCAAATTTTAAGTTACACATTTTAAGACTTAAAGCTTCACTAATCCTCATCCCAGTCGAGCTTAAAACAGCAATCAAAACACCTGTTAATGCTCCAGAGTAACTAATCGCTTGTTGAATTTGAAACTTTGAAGGTACAGCCCTGTTTTTACTCGCTTTAGTAGAATCTTTAAATCTTTTTGGCTGCAAGTTAAGATTTTCAAGCTCAGGAGGTAGTGTTGAAGCGTTGTTAATCTTGTGTTTCATTCGAAAAAAATGTTTTAGACAAGAAATAATTATGCTCCTTTTGGCTCGACTCATTTTTTGTTCTAAAAAAACAATTATTGGTTGTCCGCTTTTCAAAAACATTAATAAGTTACTACAATAATCGAGTCTTGTCCTAATTGCCAAACCAGTTTTTAACAAGTATTCATTAAACTTTTTCACTTCTAAATTCTTGCACAACTTACTGATTTGAGCTTCATAATCCAAGTTTCTAGTTTCGATATAATCCATTTTTTGCACCTCGCAATAGAAGGTGTTAAAGTGGAAGTTACTTATAAATGTTTATATTATAAAAAATACATATACATATGTTTTGATTTTCTAAAAAAAATACTCTATTATAGCACAAAGAATAAAAGCATCTATTCATTACTCAGATTATGAGCATTGAAATTGATGAAGATATCCAGATTCAGATAGAAGCACAGGTTAAAGATAGTATTGAAAGTCTATTAGCAGAAAAAGAAAATAGTGATTCAGAGAAAGATTATGACTGGAAAATTATAACTTCTATCCCTGAAATAAGACTTGACATAACAGAAGACGGAAGAATCGTTATGTGGGAAGAATTTGAATATGAGGCACCAACCAATGTCTCAGCGCATAAAAAAATAAATGGTGAAAAGTTTGATTTTGAAAAAGAAACAACTTTTTCAGGACAACTAAAAAAAATCAGACTATCAAACCTAGTTCTTAAAGAGATAAACAGCACAAGTGAAAATTCAAACTCTCCAAAAATATTCATTAACTGGATTACACAAGAACCATTGGTGGAAAAGTTCATAACAAAACTAGAACTAGAATACCCTGACACCTTCTCAAAGTTTTCACATCATGAAAACGTTGACAAAACAACGAAAATGATGTTATACACCTTTGAAAAGAGAATGAGAGCATCAAACATAGAAAAGTTCATAGAAGATAATTACGAAAAATACATTCCATACTTTAACAATGAACTAGAAGCAAAGATATACTCAACATATGAATGGTTTAATAATGAGAGTGAAACTTGGCACACACAAGATTTTAAAAATAAATAT
>JAHJDK010000239.1 GCA_018812505.1 Nanobdellota archaeon
ATAGAAAATATTCCTACCTAGACATAACTTATGAAGAAGAGAAAACAGTAAATTATATTAAAGAATTATATGAAGAATGGCAAACACTAAAAATTAGCTTAAAGAAAATACTTGTTAAAATACAAAATTCTTGGAATAAAGACAAGAAAACAAAGTTAGAACTAAGCTATTTTGGATGAGCAAATGAAACTTATAATATTCGGAGCACAGGCAAGCGGAAAAGGAACACAAGCAGTCAAGATAGCAGAAAAGTTTGGAATACCACAAATATCAACAGGCGATATACTTCGAGATAACATAAATAAAAATACTGATTTAGGGAAAAAAGCACAGATAATTATGAATCAAGGAAATCTTGTTTCTGATGAAATAGTAAACAATATGGTGAGAGAAAGATTGAAAGCTAGAGATTGTAAAAAAGGTTTCATACTTGACGGGTATCCAAGAACAAAAGCACAGACAGAATTCCTTGAAACATTACCATACAAGATAGATGCAGTGATAAATCTTTATGTGTCTAAACCAGAACTTATCAAAAGAATTTCTAGCAGAAGAGTATGTGCTAATTGCAAAACAAATTATAATCTAATATATATAAAACCAAAAAAAGAAGGTGTATGCGACAAATGCAATTGTAAACTAGTGATAAGAGATGATGATAAACCTGAAGCAATTAAAAAAAGATTAACAATATATCATGAACAAACAGAACCGCTAATAGAATTCTACAGAAAAAAAGGAGTGTTAAAAACAATAAACGGAGAAGAACCAATAGATAAAGTCTTTAGAAATATTATCGAGAAACAATCCTAACAATTCCTTTTGTAGCATCAACTTCTAACTCATCCCCATCTTCAACCAAAGACATAAGATTCTGTATGCCAACAACACAAGGAATACTAAATTCTCTAGCGAAAATTGAAGCGTGACAGGTAAGGCCACCTTCTTCAGTAAGTATTGCGGAAGCTTTATTCATTATCGGAACAAAATTAGGATTAGTCGCATAAGATGCCAGTATGTCACCTTTATTCATTTTATAAATATCTGAAGCGTCAACTATCTTTTTAATAGGTCCTTTTGCAAACCCAACACAAGCAGGAGTACCTTTCAGGTTTTTTTGTTCAGATGGTTTCGAAACAAGGCTCTTGTAAATCCTCTCAGCATCTTCCCCTGTGAACTACTCGGGGTTTCGTCTTTGAGACTCAACCACCGAGCGTCTAGTGGTCAGCTTGCATAGTTAATTATTGTTTTCTGTGTTCCTACTTCTTTGTTGTTCCAGTGTTTTTTCTGGCTTTCTTTAACATATTTTTTAACTGTTTCTTTTGTTACTACTCCTACTGTTCGATGGAAGTATCCTGCACTCCAGAACTTGTTTCCCCATAGTTTGTCTTCAAACATGAATTTGTGTCCTTTACGCATGTTTCTGCTTGAGTATTTTTTTAGTTCACAAGCTAGACCTTTGATGCTCCAGTTCTTCCAGTTTTCAACGAATAAATGTATGTGGTCTGGTCCGCAATCAATCGCTGAGATAAACACTTTTAATTGTTGAGCGCGCTCAACAATGTAAGCAATTGTTAATTCTTTGACGAGTTTGTTGTAGAAAATATCTCGTCTGTACGCTGGTGTGAATTGTAGATGAAGATTTGATTCACCTACGGTGTGTGCACTACTTCGAAGTCCGTTTTTCATTTTAGTTTCTCCGATGATTTTTTATAGAAGTAAAGCTTAAACTAGCTTAAACAACTTTTTTACAGCGTGCAACCATCACGCACGCAGTTTATTTTTTACTTTCTAAGAATAAGAATATTTCGACTTATTTTTACTCGGCTAATCGGCAATTCATCCTCGGATTTACGCTACGCTACAATCCGAAGTTTTCTTGCCTGCCTCACTATAAATCAAATAAGAAAAATTATAAATAACACCTCTGGTTTGTCAGATGTTATGAAAAAAGAATACGAACAACTACAAAAAAAACATGATTTACCTACACTAAACAACATGGACAAAGATTTTCAAATAAGCACAATAGAAGCTAAAAAATTTCTATTAAAAGAAATAGCTAAAAAAATGAATGAGAAAATAGAGTCATACGCAAATTTACTGGAGCAAATATTAAATCCTGAAAGCGACACAAACAAAGAATTGAATTTATATAGAAAACTTAAAGAGAATTTAAATAGGTAGCAATTTATACTCCTCCGTCTTTAAAATCATATATTTAAAATATTTATTTCTTATCTAAAAAT
>JAHJDK010000240.1 GCA_018812505.1 Nanobdellota archaeon
GCGGAGAACTGTTGAAACAAGGTATAAGCTTAATAGCAGTGACTTCTTTCATATTATCATGGGTGACTGTTGGTTTAGTAATGTTGCCAATAGAAATGAAAACCTTAGGAAAAAAATTTACCATAATAAGGAATGCAAGTGCATTTGTGATATCATTATTTATAACATTTGTGACAGTAGCAATTTATAATTTACTATGAAAACAAAAACAAACAAAGGAATACTATTTTTAATCATAATAATAATTATATACCTGATATTACTTTTTATTAACAAAGAACTTGTAATCAAAAGTTTGAGATTCTTCTTAGATTTAATAATAAAAATAATACCTGCATTTATCTTGATGTTTATACTAATGGTTGTAGCAGAACTGTTGATAAAACCCAAGCAGATAGCAAAGTATCTTGGAAAAGAATCTGGGATAAAAAGTTGGATAATAGCAATAGTTACTGGAATACTATCAACAGGACCAATATATTTATGGTACCAGTTACTGCAGAACCTCAAAGAAAAAGGAGTTAAAGAAAAGTTTATAGCAATATTTTTATACAATCGAGCAATAAAAATACCTTTACTGCCGGTAATGATATATTACTTTGGAGCTGGATACACCATCATACTGACAATAATGACTATAATAGGCTCAATAATACAAGGAATAATAATCGATAAAACAGTATAAAATGCCAAGACCAAGAAGATGCAGAAGAGTGGGTTTAATTCCTAAAGTCAATTACTTCAAGCCAGTAGGTGTGCCTATGAAAATACTTGAAGAGGTTACACTAACAATTGATGAGTTTGAAGCTGTAAGACTAAAGGACTTTCTTGGAAAAGAACAGAAAGAAGCTGCTGAAGAAATGAATATATCACAGCCAACACTCCATAGATTATTGGTTAGTGCTAGAAAAAAAATATCTGAGTCGATAATAAAAGGAAAGGCATTGAAGATAGAAGGAGGAAATTACAGCTTTTCAAAACAACATGACTCAGGAGTTCAGAAATTGTGTATTTGTCTAGACTGTGGGTTTAAACATTCTGTTGAAAGAGGTAAACCCTGTAATGAACAACTATGCCCTAAATGTGGCTCTTTAATAAAACGTGTGAGGTGAAATTATGTATAAAAAAATATTATTTCCTTTAATGGATAATAAAGGACTTGATTCCAATGTTGCAGAGCATTTTGGTCACTCAGATTTTTTGGGTTTGTATGATTTTAAGAATAAGAAACTTGAAATAAAAGAAAACCGATTGGATCATTCGAATGCTTTTTCATCACCTATAGACCAAGTCAAGGAAATATTCAATCCAGATGCGGTTTATGCATTTGCATTGGGTAAGAGAGCTATAATGTTATTCAAAGAAAAAGGAATAATAATAATAACTGGAAAATTTTCTAAAGTAAAAGATATCATATTAGATATTAATAATTGTGTTGAATTAGATAGAGATTGTGGACATTAAAAGTTGAGGTGAAAAAATATTTTTTCTTTTTAGAATTACTCTATATTTTCCAACCTTATTTGTTTAGACTTAATCCCATTTACATCACCTAACTCACTCTCACAATTATTTAAGAAAGAGCTGTAATGCTCACCACAACAATTATCTTAGAATTACTTGGTCTATGTATTTATGGTTTCCTGTGAATTCTTGCCTTAGAATTATTTCTACTTCTGGTTTTGGCAGTGAATCCTTGTATGCTCTTTTGCTTATTAAGGCATCGTAGATGTCTGAGATAGCGACTATCTGTGTCAGAGTTGTGATTCTTTCATTGTTTTCTCTTCTGTCATCTTCTTCGCGAGTTATTGTTCTTCTGTTGTTACTCATCCTTGGAGATGGATTTTGTTGGTATTCATGATGTGCTACAACAACTCTTCTTACTGTGTCATATTCAAAGTCTTCTAATTGGAGGAATCCTAGGCGAGGGTGACTTCTTATAATTTTTTTTTCTTTAGTACTAAGTTTCATTGGTTTTGACAGAACTTCTGCAGGTACATCTGTTTTTCCGGTGTCATGGAGTAATCCTGCGTAACCCAAAATGGTTAGATCTTCATCTGAGCATTCATTGTCATAACCTAAATCAACGCTTAATAATCCGACGCGAAAACTGTGCCCATAAGTATCGCCATGATGTTTTCTTATTGTATTGAGATATCTCTGTACTCTATCCTGCTGTATTAAAGCCTTGAAGAATTCATTGCTTTTTGGTTGAATTACCTTAATCATTTTTTAGGAAAGTAAATAATTTATTTAAACTTTTACTTTTAGAATTAAACAGTTTGGTTTCTTTATAATCACTAACTTTTTATAGTATTTGTTCAAACTTATTTTTATGACTAAACCTTTGATTGGTGGACAAGCGGTTATTGAAGGTGTGTTGATGCGCGCCCCAAATCATTATTCTGTTGCTGTCAGACAGCCTAATAATAAGATAAGTGTTAAGACTGAGAAGCATGTTTCTTATACTAAAAGAAACAAGTTTTTTGGATTGCCTTTTGTTAGAGGGATAGTCGTTCTTGTAGAAACAGTTGTGATTGGCAGCAGGGCTTTGACTTATTCTGCAAATGAAGCCTTAGAAGATGAGGAAGAGCTTTCGAATAAAGAGCTGGGCTTGACATTGATAATATCAATTGTTGTTGCTTTGTTAATATTCAAATTTTTACCTTTATTATTAGCGAGTTTTTTCAAAAACAAGTTAGGCTTGAACAATTTCATGTTTAACATTGTTGATGGTGTCATAAAATTTAGTATTTTTATAGGTTATTTATGGGTTATATCTTTGATGGATGATGTTCAAAGAATGTTTGAGTACCACGGAGCAGAACACATGGCAGTGCATTGTTATGAAGCTAAGAAAAAATTGACTGTGAAAAACGCTCGCAAATACAAAACAGTGCATCCGAGATGTGGAACTGAGTTTTTGTTACTGGTGTTGGTTGTCAGCATATTATTTTACATGTTTATACCTATAGGAACAACTTTTCTTGAAAAATTTATTATTAGAATATTTTTGTTGCCGGTAATAGCAGGTGTTTCTTATGAATTGTTAAAGGTTTCAGGATCACACTATGATTTATTGTTTTTTAAAATAATGGCTGCGCCTGGTTTGTTGCTGCAAAAAATAACCACGAAGAAACCAAGTGATGACCAAATAGAAGTGGCTATTAAATCATTGGAAGCAGCACTTGAAGCAGAACTCAAAGCATCTTCTTCAACTCATTCCTAGTAACCAATTTTTCAGGAGACCAATTATCAATCTTCTCTTTTAAGCGATCAAATTTATCTTCTTTAACGATAATCTTAAACTCTCCAACTAAACTCTTTATTATTCTCTTCTGTTTTTCAATAATCTCTTTAGCGGATTCAGCAACTCTCCTTATTTGAACAACTTCAGCCTTTATACTATAAGTTGTTTTTTGAAATGAGTTGTTTTTAATATTGGAATCTGCAACCACGCTTTTAGATTGAGCTTCTATCTCTGAAATTCTATCAGATAATTTTTGCAGGTAAGTGGTGATTTCGTAAAAATTTGGTTTCTCAGGTTTAGCCATTAGTTATTATCTATAATGATGGCTTTAAATATTTTTTTGAAACAGAAAACTATTTTAATGTATAAACTTCTTGTGTTATTATGGATATTCCGAAAAATGTTAGTATATTCATAATTGAAGGTATTCCTGGTTCTGGAAAATCAACTCTTCACAAAGACCTTATAAGTAAGTTGAAAGGAAGAATAATTTATGATTTTGAAGAGGAGGAACTATTATTTTCTTGGAAGCACGCATGGATTGAGGGTATTCAGGATTTAAGGTTGGAGTTTATGAATAAGATGCTTGATTATTGCGAGAAAGTTATTAAGGAAAATTCTGCGTCAGTGTTCATATTCAATAGGTTTCACGTATCACTGGTAATATTATCAACCGCGATAAATCAAGAACACCCAAAAGGTTATGATGCTCTGATTAAAAGATTGCGAGAAATGCCAGTTCACATATTTGTGCCTGTTTTAGAACCAGAAAATATTCATCAAAGATCAAGTCATAAAGAGCGAACAGAAAAAATTTGGGAATTGCATAAAAAGAAGAGATTAGAGACGAGAGGATTCTCAAATCTTAAAGACATGTACGTTTGGGAGCAGAACAAGATATTTGAATTATTAAAATCACAGAAAATACCTTACTCTACGTTGAAGATTGTTGTTTGAAAAAATTAGTTATTGTTTCTTAATACTATTATATGAATAATGATGAGTTTAATTGAAGAAATCGGAAGATTTATAGGAAAAGAACCACAAAACTTATATATCCGTAGTATATACAATAGCTATATGGTTACTGAGATGATTACATTAAAACTCGATGATAGTTTTCTTTTGGAGATAGATAAAACAGTGAGACAGCATGGTTATCAAAACAGAACAGAATTTATAAGGAACGCACTTAGAGAGAAAGTAGAGGAGTCTAAACTTAAAGATGCTATGATTTTTTTGGCTCATTTAAAAGGTGCAGCAAAAAAGAAAACTACAGATAAAGAATATGAACAAATTAGAACAAAGGCTTTTGAAGAGATTTCAAAGAAACTTATATGATATTTTCTGGTTTGTAATGTGGAGAAATATCTTCTAATTTTTTGAAGTGCTTATCTCTTGTTACAAGAATTGCATCATTATCTCTAGCAATAATTGTGTGTAAGACATCGCCTTTTGGCAAAGACCTTTGTTTAGCTATCATTTTTGCTTCAGTAAATTGCCTTGGAGTTGTGATGATATTTTTAATAATCTTCTCAAATGGTTTTATCATCCCTCTTATTTAAAGATTATTTGCCATGTCTTGTAACACTTCATAGCCTGCCTGTATTCTTTCTTCAGCAGTTTTTGGTCCTGTAATTGCTCTTCCAATGACTAGGTAGCTTGAACCATCTTGAACTGCATTTCCTGGTGTGAATACTCTCATTTGGTCTGCACCTGCAGGCGTATTTGGTCCTTTGATTCCTGGTGTTACATAGATAAAATCTTTTGGTAATGAGTCTCTTACTGCATAAAGGTCTGCTGCTGAACAAACAATTCCATCAAGTCCTGCTTCAACTGACATTTCTGCTAAGTTTAGTACTTGTTGTTCTATAACATTACATCTAAGTCCTTTTTTATCGTTTATGAGCAGATTTTCATATCCTTTCATTCCTAATATTTGTGCAAATTCTGCTTGTAATTCTATATTATCACCTTTCATTCCAAAGTATGGCTCTAATTCTTTAGTGGTCATATTTGGTATTAGTGGTTTGTTGATTCTTAAGTAATCTGCAGGTCCAATACTTGTAAGAATTGTAACTCCAATTACTTTTGGTTTGTAGTCTAAATTAGATCCTGCTATTAGTGTACCATTCACAGCTTCTTCAAGCATTTTCATCCCGCCTGATGCATGAACATTAAACATCAATACTCCTTTTTCGCTTGCAGCTTTTGCAGCTCCTAAAACTGTGTTTGGTATGTCATTATATTTCAAATCTAAGAATATGTCTGCTCCATATTTTTGAACCATTTCAACAACTGGTGGTCCAAATCTCGTGTATGATTCTTTACCTATTTTGAATAATCCTACAACTGAACTTAATTCTCTTACTCTTGCTTCTGCTTTATCTAATGTTGCTAGTCCATCAAGTGGTAAGCAAACCATTTTCCTTGCTTGTTTTTCTTTTTCTGTTAATTCCATTTTTTTTACCTCTCTATTTAAGTTTCAGATTTCCTGCTCTTGGTTCTGGCCCGATGCTCTTTGTTGTTATGACACCGATTTCAGGAATCTCGTTTGCTATTCTCTCGATTGTTTTTGCACTTGTTGTGACAATCCCTGATGGTATTGTAAAAATTCCTGATATTTTTCCCCCTAAAAACTCTTTCATATTAGTTTTAGCGGTTGTAATCCGTATTCGTCAAATTCTTTTTCTATTGACTTAGCTATTGTTATTGCTTGCTCGCCTTTTATTATTCCTTTATCTAGTGCGTGTGCAAAAGCTAGTGGTAAAAGTTCGTGTGCATTGCTCATTGCTTTGTACACTACTCCTTTTTCGTTTACTGCTTGTTCTACGCCTGATTTAAGGTCTAGTGTTAGTTCCATTCTGTTTGTTAATCCGATTGCAATTGCTACGTTGACTTCTGCATCTGTTAAGTTGTCGATTGTTGTTAGTAATGATCCGCCTGTAGTTGTTACATCTTCTATTATTGCAGTGTATCCTTTCGGCATTCCTATGAAGTATCTGTCTTTTGCATCTCCGTGTGGTTTTGGACTTCCTCGTCCCATTGATAAAACATATTGTCCTGGTTTTGCTTCAACATCGTCTGCTACTTTCACAAGTTGAGTCACAATTGCTATTTTAGTTGCTCCTTCTGGAACTCCATAAAACGTTTCTGTTGGTATTTCACTTTTTGCTGAAAAGTCGTTTGCAAAATCTAACACATAATATGCTAGATCAATTATAAGTACAGGATCCGATGTTGGTGTTCTCCAGTTAACATACCAGTGTGACATTCTTCCTGATTTTAGTTTTTTTGCTTCTGGAAAGAATCCTATAATGTTGTTGTCTATTATGAAATTATTAAATGCTTCTTGGTCAAATTCACTCATTTTCTTTTTCCTCCGTTTAATCTTTATTGATGGGGATTTTAGGAATCTAACCACCCTTATATAGATTACTATTTATGGGGGAGTACATATAAAAAAAGAATTAAAATTA
>JAHJDK010000013.1 GCA_018812505.1 Nanobdellota archaeon
CCCAGTCTGAGCTACGTCCACATAACAAGATTATATTTTTGTTAAAGTTCCATTTCTTCCAGTAGTCAATTGCATTTCTCCCTGCCACTCATTAACATAGCCATTCTTAATCTCTACTTTATCTCCAACTTTAACCATGTCAACTTGCTCATTCCAAAGAGTCAGTGCAACTGAGCCTGAATCATCTTTAATAGTTGCATTAGCAACTCTGCCTGGTTTTCCAAACTTCTGGAATTCTCTCACAGGACTAATATCAACTATCTCTGCTTCTAAATCAACAGTTCCCTGTCGTGGTTGTAATTCTTTTATTTTCATATTTCTGAGGAAAATATGGCTGTTTTTAAAGTTTTTGATAACTTATCCATATTTACTCATCTGTTCTATTAATTCGTTTTTATTCTTACACAACCTTACTTTTTCAGCCAAAGTAGGTATTTTAAAAACTCCTTCAATCCAATTTGCAAAATCATTTCTTTCAAAAATAACATGATGACTAAAGACATCTTCAGGCATAACGTGCAAATATGATTGCAAATCAGATATACTCTTTAAGACAACACCGTTAAATAAATAGAAGTATTCATCTTTAGTTAATGCTTGTTTAGAAAAATCAATTAATGATTTTTCTTCTGTCAACACTTCTTGTTCGAGTTTGTCTTCAGGTTTGAAAGTTTCTGTTTCTAATGTACTAACTTTATCATCTTGAATGTTTTCAGCTATTTCTTCTTGAAAGATTTTTTCTGTTGATTTTTGTTCTTTTTTTTGATTATTAAAATCTAATTTCTGACCTGATTCTTCAGATTCAGTTTCTCCTTCAAAATTTTTTAATGCAAATATTATATCAGTCTTTTTTTCTAATCTTCTTAGCTCTTTTTCTAAAGACTCATTTTCAAATACATATTTAACAAAATCTGCAATATCATTTCTATTAATGCCTAAATATTTTGAAAAAATCTTATAACTGACACTTTCTAAATATTTTGCTAATTCGGTTCTTGTTTTTATCCTTTTAGGAATACCCAGCAAATAATATTTTTTCTTTATTTCAACCATCACTATAGTAGTAATTGTTGAAGCAATTAACATTGTAACTAAGAAAAAGATTAAAATATTTTTTAGATTTCCTTTTTCTACTTCATATTTAATACTTGCGGGCGACTCTTTTAAAGATTTCTTTGTAATAGTCAATGGCTCACATTCAACAATAGTCTTATTAAGAATATATAAATCGACACATAATTGATAAGAATCTTCTTTCATATCAATATCAAAATTTCTCTCTAAGTAAGTTGTTTTTTCAAAATCAACAATAAAATCTTCTCTTTTCAAAACTTTTCTTACTGTAAATGAATCTTTAAGATAATATACTATGTGTACAGGATTTGTTCCTATATTTGCAGAATCTAGAATGATATAGGAAGTAGAAAAAGATTCTCCTTTAATAACGTTATACTTGTTTATTTTAAGATTAGTTTGAATTGCACTATCTGAAACTGTTAAGTATACTTTTGTTGTCTGTGTATAATTATTATCAGAAGTTGCAATTATATTAAAAATATGAACTCCTGATGAAAAATCTTTAGGAATATCAATGTCAAAATAAAATATGTTAGATTCTAAAGGAGATAATTTTAAGAAATCTGTTTCAAAACTAATAACACTGTTTGATGGTTCTGGTTCTATAAAGAGATTAATTGGACTTTCAGAATTGCTTACAATTGTTAAAGAATAAGTTTTGTGTTGACCTTTCTTCATTTCTAAACTAATTAACTCAGGCATTAATTTAAAAGGTATTAAAACTACATCAAGTGTTTGTGTTTGAGTATATGTTTGTGGAAATACTAATCCTCCACTACTACTCCCACTACTGCCTCCACAACTAGTGTATATTGATGGTTTTAAAAGAGTTGTTCCACAGTTATTTAGGTCTGTGCAGGTTCTTATTCCACAAGTACTTTGTGACCAAACACTACAAGACCAACTTTCTTGACAATATCCTCTTATTATAAATCTTTGATTTGAAGTGTTAAAACCTGAAAAAGTAGCTATTCCATTTATAATATTTAAATCATAGTTATTGGTTTTATCAACCCAAAAAAATCCGTTGTACCAATACAAATTATAGAATGTGTGTTGAATACTAACATTAGTTGATGTAGAAACATTTGTAAAATGGTTTGATGTTGATATAGTAATATTTTTTTCATAAATTGATTGGGTCAAATGTTCTGAATCAATAATTATATCTGGTGGTCCCACTTCAAATTCTAGAGATACATTTGTTTCTGTAAAATTTGCATTCCAAAATAAATGTGTTACATCATGTGTTATAGCTACTTCTGTACCATCTTCAAATAATTTCCAGTTAAAACCGTTGGTCCATCCTATTGGTTTTTGAATAGTTACATTTAAAAAATTAGACAAATGATATTTGACTGGTATCTTAATAGTAACATTATCTTCATTAGTATATACTGTTTTGTTGACTTGTTCAACATCTGAAAGATTAAATTCCACATAAGCAGAAGTAATTGTTATTCCTAAATCAAATGATGCTCCTAATAAAGACAAGATTGATACTAAAAAAAGAATTAAAAAACTATTTTTGTTCATCTTCAAGAATTCTCCTCATCTCTTCTCTAGTCCTACAATGTCTTATCTTTTCAGCTAAGTCATTATATTGAAACACTCCTTGAATCCAATCTGCAAAGTGATTATGGTGCTCTGATACATGATAATAATATGTTCCTTCTGGCATCACTTTCAAATAATAGTATAAATCATTCACAGATTTTAAGACGGTTTCATTATTGAAGTGAAAATACTTGTCTTGAGAAGGTGCTTCTTTGTCAAACAAGAGTTCTTTTTCTTCTTTTTCAGATACTAATTTTTGTATAATTGGTTTCTCTTCAGCGGTTGATTTTTCAGAATCTTCCTCAATTCTTTTTTCTTGTACTAAAGTTTCTTCTTTATTTGTAATTTGTTTTGGTTTGTTTTTTAATAATATCTTCTTTGATATCAAAGCACTTTTTCGCACTATTAATGTGCCAACAGCCCCGATTATTATTATCAAAAGAATTAAAGGGAATATCTTTTTTATTGTTCCAAAACTTGAAGGTTTTTGCTCACTGCTTTTTCTGAGAACATATTTGTTGTAGCCAACACCATCTTCATCCACTATAACTACATCAAATGATTGTCTTATTCTCATGTTCATACCAATTTGTCCCCCTTCTTGTTTCACTACAGGAGTTACTGCATATGATACTTTATAACTGTCTCCTAGTTTTGCATTCTTAGGAGAAGTAATTTTTAAAAATACTTCATTATGATAACTTTTTGGTGAAAGTTCGTATAGCTCTTTTTCATCTTCTATTTCTGCTATCTCGCTTTCCACTTCAACTTTGACAAACACCTGTATGTCTTCAGAATTTTGTAATATTAGTTTGAAATAATGTGTTTCTCCTTTTAAAAGTTTCAAAGTGTCATCTTGTAGAAAATCTTGTGCAACTCCTAAGCCATTCACTATTGGAATAAACAAAAGTAAAATTAATAACAACAACCTTCTCCTCATTCAAAATATTTATTTAACCATCTTAATAAACATTTTCATTTTGATTCTTAGAACACAAAAAAATAAATAAAAAACTTTATATATAAAAACATACATTGTAAGACAAAAAGTGACTGAAATAGTAGTAAGAATAATTAAAAAAACAGATTTTCTAAAAGGAAAATATAACATTTTAGTCCCAACAAACATATTTCTTGATAGAGAATCATCAATTCTAGAAGCACTAGTCGAATATCTAAAAGAAGAATATAAATTAAAATATACAGAAATAGGCAAACTCACAAACAGAGATCAAAGAAATATAAGAACAATATATCTAAGAATAAAAAACAAAAGAATAGAAAGGGGAAAAATTCAAGATCCAAACAGCTATTTTCCATTAAGCATTGTAAAGGATCGTTCTAAATCAATCTTTGAGTCAATTATAATCTATCTAAGAGAGCAAGGAGCATCAAACAAAACACTCTCAATAATATTCAACAGATCAACAAAAACCATCTCAACAGTGTACAATAGAGCAAAGAAAAAATGAAAGCTGAAACAAGAAGAAAAATAATATTGGCAACCATCATCATACTAGCAGCAGCCAGTTTATACCAAACAGCTTTCACAGGATTCGTTGTAAAAGAAGACATAATAAAAATAACTGAAAACTTAGAATTAGAACTAAATCACACAGAAAAAATAGAATTATTACTAAAAGAAAAACCAAAAAGCCTTACCATCAACGGAAAAATAATAGGTGAAGGACAAGTAAAAATATATTTAGAACACGGAAACAGAAAACTCTTAGTGTATGACAACAAGTATCAACAAGAAGGTCTGACAGATATAACAGGAAGAGTAACTGCTAATATAACAATAGAAAACACAACCCAGAACATCACAACAGAAATAATAATTATAGAAAACATTACAATAGTAGAAAACGTAACTTCAAAAGTAAATATTACTGAAAACATCACAATAAATACAACTCCTGAACTCAACATAACAACTAATTTAAGTGAAAACATAACAGAATCAGAGATTCTGAACATTAGCAAAACTAACATAACAGAATCAGAGATTCTGAACATTAGCAA
>JAHJDK010000241.1 GCA_018812505.1 Nanobdellota archaeon
TTCCATTTCTTTCTCACTAATATCTTTATGAGGCCAAGAACCTAAATTATCATTTTTAAATCTTGGAATTATGTGAAAGTGAGCGTGAAAAATAACCTGTCCGGCAGCAGCCTCGTTATTCATTCCTAAGTTGAAGCCGTCTGCACCAACAGCTTTAACAACTGCATTTGCAACTTTCTTCAAAAACTCCATTAAGTCAGTTTCTTCTGCTTTTGGAAAATCTAACAAGTTTCTGCAATGATGCTTTGGAACCACCAAAGTATGTCCTTTGTTTACAGGCTTAATATCTAAGAATGCAAAGAATTCATCATCCTCATAAACCTTAGCTGATGAAATCTCGCCTTTGACAATCTTGCAAAACAAGCAATCATCATCTTGCATAAATCACACCTCTTCAAGTTTGCTTTTTAACTCTTTAAGACTAGGAATCTTTGGCTCAAACTCACGAGTATCTCGTCTGTCAACAAGTATAGCTTTTATGCCTGCATTCTTAGCACCTTCTACATCAGTAGGTATTGCGTCTCCAACCATAATAACTTCAGAATTCTTCAGTTTAACCTGTTTTAAAGCATACTGAAACATTTTCTTGTCAGTCTTTAATAACCCAATATCACAAGATAACACCACTGCATCAAAATATTTTTTTAAATCGAACTTATCCAATAATTGTGGGATTGAAAGATTATCAGTGTTTGAGATAAGTACTAACTTATAGCTTTTTTTCATCTCCTCCAAAACCTCAATAGTTTCTGCAAAGGGCTTGCTTAAGAAAGTGTTCTTATTCCACATGCCAACTAAAGTGTCATAGACAAACTCAGGAGGTTTAACATCGAATTCTTTTGCAACATTATGAAATGCCTCTGTCAAGGTTTCCACTTTTGAAGTCATAAAAGCCTTTTCAAATCTCACAATGTAATCAGAGAAAGGCATGTCAATCCTGAAAATGCGCTGAGCTCTTCTAGATGGACTTGGAAATAATCCATTCTCAACAATAGTTCCCCAGAAATCAAAAAATAAACATTTAATCTTAGTCTTAGCTATTATAACCACCTTAAAACTTTAAAATTAATGATTGTTTTTAAATCTTGCTATGAATTATTTATTTTTCTTCATATTTCTCCTTTGCAAAGTCACTAAGCTCACAAAGATGAACCAATGTTCTGAAATTCTCATTAAAATCCAAACCATACCCCACTACAAACTTATTTGGTATTGAAAAACCTGCAAACTTAGGCTTAAAACCATTGCTTTCAGAAGTTCTCTTAACAGTTAAAGAAGCGACTGCAATCTCAAGAGGTTGATATTGTAAAAGATGTCCTATCAAACCGCCAGTCGGAATCTGACCTTTAACATAATCCTTGCCAGCCATTGTTTTTCCTGAATCAATTATATCCTCTATAAGTAACACTCTCTTATCTTTTATAACTTCAGGATATTTCAAGGTTCCAATGTGAAGTTTACCTGTAGCTTTATCATTTTTATAGCTCGATGCAGGAATATAATCAAAACCAAAAGGCTTGTCACCTACTTGTGCAAATGATATCAAGTAATGCTTCAAATCCGAAAAAATCTGATCCGAACCTTTTAAAACACACAACATGTACAAGTCATCATGTTTATAATCATCACGAATTTCTCTAGCCAAAGTTTTAATCCGATCTCTAATCATACCTCCAGGTATAATAATTGAAGAAATATCTTTTTTATCAACGTTGTCAGGTAAAATAAACTGTTCAGTTGAATATCCAAAGTTGTCAGGAATAAATACTGGTTCTGAAGGCATAAAAACAGAAACTAAAATTTATTTATATACCTTTGGAATAAATTAATGCAACTTTAAAAAAAGTGGACTCTGCGGTTCTCAAAAATAAGTTTTTGGTACCCAGAGATCCATTTCGCTTTGCTCAATGGACTCTGCGGGACTTTCATCAACGACGGTCACAACAAAATGATTTCACATTTTGAGTTTCAAAAACCATTGGTTTTTGTCATTTCCGTCGACACCATAAGCCTCCTTTTAGTCGGCGACGCTTACGCGTCAGGTGTGATTTCGATTCTTGACAACAATATTTTTTTGTGGGACTTCGACAAAGTCGAATGTCGCACTTCGTTGTCAACGGGCGAAACCGTTGTTTTGAACCCGCGGCCTCTCGATTGCCAACCGAGCGCTCTACCGAACTGAGCTAAGAGCCCAATCTTTTAATAAAAGCTTGAATTTTTTATCTGTTTAAAAAATTATTGCTATGACTGTATTTGATTATGGACTTGACGGGAGTCGCACCCGCGGCCTCAACGTTGCGAACGTTGCGCTCTACTGCTGAGCTACAAGCCCTTTTTTAGGCTTTTGAAAAAGCTTGTTCTTTAATAGTTTTGTTTTTTTAATAACTGTTCACAACTATACAAGTATGGATGACTATAGAAAAGTTTATATAGTATTATTATAGATAGATACTTATGAAAAAAGCTCAAATTACTATTTTTGCTATTATCGGCTTGGTTCTGTTAATAATTCTTGGTTTTGTATTGTTTGTTGTTAAAGAAATGAACCAACCGCAAGAAATAGAGGTGGTTAATGACGAAACAACTCTTTTTGTGAAGAGTTGCGCTGACGGCTTATTATCAGAAGCAGTCACTATTGTAAGCTTGCAAGGAGGATACATCTATACTCCTGAACCTTACGCGACTTTTGAAGGATTCAATGTTCCTGTGTTTGATGGAGGGGTTACACCTGTTTCCAGCATAGAAGAGAATATTGGTTTATATATAGATGAATACATAGTAGATTGTTTGGAACAATCAGGCTTTGAAGGTTTTGACCTTGAGCAATTCTCTGACTTCAAAACAGAAACAGTTGTTGGAGAATCATCCGTCAGCATAAAATCAAGTTTTATCTATGAAGATTTTCAGAAAGAGTTTTCATCAAAAATTGACAGTTCTTTCGGAGAACTGCTTCAAATAGCTAAAAAAATAATTGATATCAGGAATTCACCTAGTTGGAGCTACTTGCAAATTCAATTATTGAAATCAGAGTATGACATAGTCATTGAAAGCACAACAATAATGACGACAGAGGTTTATTATCTCGAAAAAGGAGATTCATTCCTTGGTTTCGCAATCATATAGGAGGGTACATTAAAATGAGAAAGTACAGTTTAATAGGTTTATTATTGGTTTGTCTAGCATTGATGTCTACGTTTGCTGTAGCATCTCCAATGTCTGTTTCGGATTATTTAGTTGGACACATGACTAAAATGAGTCAAGAAGAACTATCTAGCGTTAGCCCTCTAGACATAGTTAAAGCTATGGAGAAAATAGCTAATGTCGAAATAAAAGACGCAAAGATATACAAAGATGGATATGAAGTAAAGAGCGAAGCAGAAACATCAGTATACATGTCTGATGAACAATTATCCAAGAATGCTCAAACGATTGCAGTCAGCCTCTACAAGGAAGCAGGATATAGTGATGAAGAGATTGCAAGCATGTTAGCAGCTGCAAATCAAAAAATAGCTGATAATGACAGAATAGCATATACATCTATAAATGTCAAGAATCATAGATTACATAACTTAACAGGTTTTTTGCTTGCTTACTTCAATAATAATAATCCTAAAATCATGAGTGTTGCTGAATTATCAAAATTCTCATCATCCAAAATAACTATTATAAAAGATAAAGATGGAATGATTAACAGGTACTACAAGCCACAGTACAGCACTGATAAAAGAGGGAATTTCAATCAAGACACATTACTAATGGTCTACATGATAATTGCCACGAAGATAGCAGAGGAAAATCCTGAATATATTTCTGAAATGGAACGTGAGGAATTAAGCATCACCAATCAAGGAGCTGTTTTAAATGCTGTAAACAAGAAAGATTCTAACAGAAGAGAGATTGGAAATGATTATTTTGCAAAGAACTTGCCTAGAAAAACATTTACTGAGATAAGAGATTTGTTTGACAATGAGAAATTGCTTCTTAGAACAGTTGCAAATTATGAGAGTGTGTATGAGATTCAAAAGGTTTATGGAGTAACAAACATACAAGATAGATCTGTAGCTTACGATAAAAATAAAGGTATTTTATTAAAATTTGGTTTATCTGATTATAATAGTAGGAAAATGGTTTACGTGACATTTGCAAACCTTGGATTAGTGCTTGATCAAGGTGCTATGCCAAAACTTAAAATGGGAAAAGATGATTATATATATCTACAAAAAGCTCTTTCTTCATATAGAAATTTCGAAGAGATATACCCTGAAATCGGTTTGAGCGATGGAGCACTTGTTGAGTTTAGTCAAAATAAATTCAAAGACAAACAAGTCATAGAAACATCTGTTTCTAAACTTTCAAAGATAACAGGTCAAGTCACAGGCTCTGACACTTTCGATTTTGAAGTTGTTAATTTAAATACTGAAATATTGTTTTCAGGTAAAGCAGTGGACTTAAGTGATATGTATGCTCAAGTGAGCAATAAGAATGGCTTTAACGAGCCAGGAGAATATCTCTACACAGTTTATTACGCTAATGGAATAAATGATACTTGGACAAGCACAATTGCTGAAGAAAAACCAAATATAATGATGATTATAAGTTCTTTGTGGAATAATATATTTAGCGATGAAGAACCAGAGATGAAATATAAAGTAGAGATAGTACAAGTAGATGAATCTGTTACTCTCGTTACTGTTAGGGACACAGGAGAAGCGTGGGATGTGATTCTTAATACCCCTGGTGTAACGAAAGCTACGATAACTCATATAAAAACCGGTAGAGTGGTTAATGATCCTTATCCTAGTGTAAAAGGACTTGGAAGCATAAGTGGAAATGTTGTTGCAGAAGAAACAGGAGATCAAACTGAAGTCAGCAGTGATTTCTGCGAAAGCCAAGGTTTTATCATTAAGGATCCTGACACTTCAGCCAAACACTTATACAAATGCACCAGCAAGACAGAAGCGCAGGCTTGTAGTAACGAGTTAAAGAAGGTTGGTGAAGTTGAAACAATTCCTAATTTTAGACCAAAACTCTTAGAGAAATGTGGGCAATTATTTGCGGATAATTCTGACAACAAAGTATGCCAAGAACACAATGCTGACTGGAGCTGTCAATGCAGTATGGAGCAGTGCGATGCAAACTCTGAGGAATGCCAAACAGGTTTATGCCAAAACCCTGCTGTTTTAAGCATGTATTGTTGCAGCGATGCAGCTGCTGGAAATGAAAAAGGAGGTTTTCTTAAAAATATAGGTAAGAAGATGGGTGTGCTGTTTAACGGTCGCAAGATTGAAAGCTCAAACCCTATCGTTATTCCAAGAAAAACCCTAAAAGAAAGTACTTACGGCTTCACCGCTGAACAGATGAAGTTGTTTGATGCTTTGGCTGAGGCGCAGAAAAACGCTGATTACGATTTAAGAGATAAAATAGTCAATATATTAAAGGATGACCACAAAATCGATGCTCGTGACTTGACTAAGTATCCTAAAGCAACTCCTGAAACCACTTGGTCTGATCATTGGGCTAGCTTGGGCTCAAAAGTCAATGTTGAAAAAGAAGTTAACAGATTAAAAGAAAATATTGGTGATAAAAACGCTGTTTACGTTCTTAGAGATACAACCGGCGCTTTCCACTTGGTAGAAGACGTTGATGGAAACCAAATAGACATATCAACTGATAAAAACAATTACTTGATAGTTGACGCCAGCAAGGTTAAAGAAAAAACAACCATCAAATTTTCTAGCCAGAGAAAAATCCTTAACAAGAAAGGCCAAACAAATGCTTTGGGTTCTTTCTCAATTGATGAAGACGGAGGGCTTATATCTGGAGGAAACCTTTTCGGCAAGAGGATGGCTGATAATCCTGAATTAAACTTTGCGACAAACGCTCCTAACATGAAGGTTTTGACAAAATCATCTGTGTTTTACATTGATGATGGTGACATCAATATTTTCTTGTCAGTGACTGCGGCTGATGAGTTTGAAAAGATTACAGAACTTCAAAAACTTCTTAATGACAATAAATGCACTGGTTGGTGGAAAGGAGAAGCACCAATGTCAGGAGTAACAAAAGAAGGCAGACAGTGCAATGAATGGGCTGCTCAAAGAGATGCTTTATATTTAGATATAGCTAAGATTCTGTCAAAGACTCTTTACTCAAACAACGTCATAGACAAAGATGAGTTTAATGCACTAGAAAATACCTATAAAGAGTTAAAAGCTGCTACAGGCAAAAGCATGTCTTTATACGATATGAGAGTTGCCTTGATTAGAAAAGCAATGATTGTGTTAAACCCTGAAAACAAAGCTTTAAGGCTTAATAATATGAAGATAGAACTCAGCCAAGAACAAATAGATAATTACATAAAATTATCCGGTTATCAGAAGATTGTTAATGAGTTGTATTCCAAAAAATCCTTGTCAGATAAAGAGAGAAAAGACGTTTTAGACGCAACTGATAAGAGGACGAAGCTTAAGAATGCAATGTGGGAAGCTTGTTATCCTTACCTTGATATGAAGCCAGCTGACAAGACATGGTATGAATGGTGGGCTTACCTTGCAGGTCTTACAAGTAGTGAAGGAGAATCAGCAGGAGGAGCTGATGGAAACGACGGAGCCACAATCGAGACAGAAGAAGGAACAACTATTACAACAATTCCCCTATGTGGAGCAACAATCGATGATTCAAACTACGACACATATGTTGATGAGAATGGAGTCTTTAAATACTCTAAAGTTGACTGCGAACCTTACAACACAGGATTAACGATTAATATTGGAAATGACAAAGAAATAACCTTTAAAAACGTTAAAATCCATGCCAAGGAATTCGGACTAAATATTATTAGCGGTAGTGTATACATCTATGAATCAAATATTAAAAGTGAAGATGTTGGAATCTTATTTAAGGATGGAACTTTAGAAGTATATAGTTCAACAGTTTTATCAGAAGTCGGAATTAAATCGGAAAAAAATACCTTAAAAATTGAAGGTAGCACTATTTTCGGAAGAACTTGCGATATCATAGATGAAACTTTTAATCTTAAGCTTGATGGTTTTGTAATTCAAGATAAAGGAATTAATTTTAATTATTGTTTGGAACAAGTTAAAGAAGGTTATGATGATTCCAAATATGACTGCAGGGTAACTATTAATAAAGACAACTATGATGAGCTTGTTACAAATAAAGTGTTAACTGGTTTACCTAGCATTATGGGTTGTAAAAGAGCAGGAGCAACTCTTGACACTGGTAGTGGTCCAACTTTAACAATCGACTTGCCAGCTGATAAAGAGATTTACTTAAATAATATGGATATAACAGGTGATACAGCCCTTAAAATACTTAACGGAATAGTGTATATCAAAGGAGGAAGTTTTGTTGGAGAAAACAAAAACATGATAGGTGATACTCCTTTAGGTCCAGGAATTTCCGTTCAAGGCGGCGAAGTAAAAATGACAGGTGTAAAGATGGGTGGTAATGTTGGATTATTAGTTGGTACGCAAAACATGGGAGAAACTAATATTAAAGTTGAACTCGATAATTGCGAAGCAAAAGGTCATGATGGCATTACAATTTATTCTGGAAGAATTCACATAACTGATGGAGTAATTATGGGTACTGGAAAGGCAAATGCTTTATCTGCAGGTGTATCAAATGCTAATTATAAAAATGATGGAAAGGTTGGTACTGGTTTTGGAATAACTATATACGAAAAGGGATCTCTGCAATTAATTAACAAACCTTTTGTTAGTGGTACGAAACGTGATATTATTGACTGCACGAAGAAATTTTATCGTATGGGATATGAATTAGTAGATGAAGGTGTAAATAATTATTGTAATTATTTAAACAGAGAACCTGACAATATTTTCGAAAAGGGATACTCTAATTTTTGGGAAAACTGGAACGGCGAGGAAGAAACAACTCCTACTGAACCTTCAACAGCACCAAGTGATGATGGATTTACTATCACCAGTCTCTGCCCTGAGGGTTGGACTGTGCCTGATGTGACTACTAAAGCAACTGTTGTTGAAGATAATGGTCATGCAGCTTGTAGAGCTAAACATCCTGATCCTGCTTGGAGTTGCCAGTGTGCTATGAGTGAATGGACTGCTGCTAAGTGTGACAATTCAGCTGACTGTGAGAGAAAATTATGTAGTGATGAATCTGTTATAACTATGTATTGTTGCAGCACTTCTGCAGCTAAAGATAAACCTACTGTGGAAGCGAATCCTCAAAAAACTACATACTCGAAAAATAGTGAGTTGAAAAAAAAAGCTACTTCAAGAACACCTACTGTTCGTGTAAACACTGGCAATCCAGGTAATGTTGGGAGTGCAAGTTTTGGTTCATCATAAATTATTTAAACCCATATCCCAATTCTTTTTTTTATGGATTTAATTATTGAGAAGTATGCTTTGGAAAACGCTGTGCGTTACAAAGGCAAGGCTAATCCTGGTGCAGTTATCGGTTCTTGCATTAAAGAGAATGATTCTTTAAAGAGTGATATGAAAACTCTTGGAAAAAAAGTTTCTGAGATTGTCAAAAAAGTTAATGCTTTGTCTTTTGAAGAGCAAAAAGCTAAGCTTGAGTCTTTGGCTCCTGAATTGCTGGAGAAAAAGAAGGGTGAGAAAAAGGGCTTATTTGATTCTTTCAAAGTTGAAGGTTCTGTAGTAACTGCTTTTCCGCCTGAACCCAGCAAGTACATGCACATCGGTCATGCAAAAGCTTTGTTCATCAATTATTGCTTTGCCAAGAAGTTCAACGGCAAATTCATCTTAAGATTTGAAGATACTAACCCAGAGCTTGCTAAGAAGGAGTTTTATGATATCCTGCTGAAGGATGTAAAGTGGTTGGGTGTTAAGCCTGACTCTGTTCAGTATGCTTCTGATCACATGCTTGACTTTTACAGGTTTTGTGACAAGCTCATTAATCTTGGCAAGGCTTACATCTGTACTTGTCCTCAGGAGAAGATTCGTGAAGGCAGAATGAGTGGTAAACCCTGTGATTGCAGGTACAATCATATCAGAGAGAACTTGATTGCCTGGAAAAACATGCCTGATTACAAAGAAGGTGAAGCAATCGTCAGGTTGAAGATTGATTTGAAGCACAAGAATTCTACTATGAGAGACCCTACTATTTTCAGAATCATCAAGAAGCCTCATTGTCGAGTTGGCAAGAAATACATTGTCTGGCCTAATTATGATTTTGAAAACGCTGTAATGGATGGTTTGCAGGGAGTCACTCACAGATTCAGAAGCAAGGAGTTTGAGATGAGAAATGAGCTCCAGCGATACATCCAGAGGTTGTTGAGTCTGCCTGAAACTTCTATTCTGGAGTTTGCAAGGTTCAATCTCAAGGGTGTTGAGAGTTCTGGCAGAAAAATTAGAGAGCTTATAAATAATAATGAGTTAACTGGCTGGGATGATCCTTCTTTGACAACTTTAATAGCTCTTAAAAGGAGAGGTTTTCTTCCTGAAGCTATCAAGAATTTTGTTTTAAGCACTGGTATTACTAAGTCTGAGTCAACTCTTACATGGGATGATTTTATCATGCATAACAAACGCTTATTAGATTCAGATTGTAATCGTTATTTCTTCATTAAGGATCCTGTTAGGGTTAGGATTCATGATGCTCCCAGCAAGGTTGTCAAGCTGAAGTTGCACCCTGAAGATGTTAAGAAAGGTTTTCGAACTTTCAAAACTAATGAGTTGTTTTACTTGTCTAAAGATGATTTTTCCATGATTCAGGATAAAAAAATTTACAGGTTAATGGATTGTATTAATTTTGTGAAGAAAAAGGATTACTTTGTTTATCTGGACGATAAACTTGAGACTTACAAGAATTCTGGAGATATGATTGTTCACTGGCTGCCCTTTGAGATGAAAAAATTGGTTGAAGTAGATGTTTTGATGCCTGACAATAAGGTTGTTTGTGGTTTGGCTGAGCCTCTTGTCTGGAATTTAAAGAATGGTTCTATAGTGCAGTTTGAAAGATTCGGCTTTTGCAGGCTTGACAAGAAAAACAAGACAAAACTGTATTTTCGCTTTACTCATAAATAGCAAGATTGTATAAACATAAATTTTATTATGCATAAAATTTATATATTGCAATTCACATTTTCTCTTTTAGGTGAATAACAATGTCTGATTTATATATAGTGAAGGCGAAGATTAAAGAATTATCCGGAGATTTGAACGTAGCTTCTGATTTTCCAGATGTGTTGAATGAGAAGGTTAAAAACTTAATACTAGAGGCTATCAACAGAGCGAAAGCGAATGGTAGAAGAACTCTTATGGGTAAGGATATTTAAGCACTGTCTTTCTTTGGCGGCGGTGGAATGTTAAGAATTCCTTTTGGTCTCTCTGGCAGCTCTATTTCTTCTTTTATCTCAGTTACAGGTTCTTCTTTTGGCGCTTCATCTTTTTTAGGAACATCAAATAACTTGTCAAATTCTTCCAGTTCGTTTTGTAAGTCCTCAAATATTGGTGGATGAATCACCATGTCTTCATGATGGATTACAGTATCTGGAGCAGTTATTTTTTCACCTTCCAAAGATGTTCTCAGCATTTCCATCCTGTCTTTTATCATTGATAATTTTTCTTTGCTGACAGCACTTTTCAGTTTTTTGAATAATTTTTCTGCAGTCGCTAATTCTTTCTTTAGTTCGTTTTTAGAATCTGTTTTTTGGAAGCTAAAGGTTTCTACTTCACCATTTTTTTTTACTTTGACAGTTGTCTTGCTTGCTTTTGATGCTGCAGTGAAGAAATCTCTTGTGAAAAAATTCATTTTTTATTTCCAAATAATCCTTTGTTTTGCTGTCTATTAAAATCAGGGAAGTCATCACCTAATCTTGATGTTGATGGCATGGAATTCATCTTTGGTGGTGTAGGCATAGTCCTGTTTTGCATAGGTGGTTTTTGCATTTGCATCTCACTATTCGGCGGTGTGCTTTGCTTTACAAAACCAGTTGGTGGTCCTCCTTTGACAAGGTTTGCAAGTGCCACTATCCCTTCTGCAATCTTAGCATTCTGGTCTGATATCTGCTTTAATACCTGCATAGGACTTGATTCTGAATAATCTTTTATTATGTCGTCTTGAGCGTCTTCAAATATGCTTATCAGTTTTTTTATGGTATCATTCAAATCTTCCATTGTGTCCAGTATATTCTTGTTTTGCTTTGAATTTGGGTATGGACTTTTTTTTAGTCGTTCAACCTCTTTCCTTAACGCTTCTAATTCTTCATGCGGTAGAAGTTCATAATCATCAGACATATCAACACCTCTTTCTTTTATCTTTAAAAGTTCATTACTATTTAAATTTTACTCTAATAACAACATTTAAAAAACTCATTATCTATACTTGTTTAATGGTTAAGGTCATGGCTTTTGGCACTTTTGACGTGTTTCACAAGGGACATGAAGATTATTTGAGGCAGGCAAAGAGTTTTGGTGATTTATTAGTTGTGGTTGTCGCCAAGAATTCCAATGTTCTGAGACTAAAGGGTAAAGCGCCTCTTCTTAGCGAGAAAAAACGTTTGAAAGCTGTTTCTGAATGCAAGTACGTTGACAAAGCGATTCTTGGCGATGAAAATGATACTATGAAAGTTGTTGTTGACGAGAAGCCTGATGTTATCTGTTTGGGTTATGATCAAAGGATTAATGAGGGATTACTCTCTGATGATTTGATAGACAGGGGTTTGAAAAATGTTTTTATCGTTAGAACAAGCGCTTACATGCCTGAAGTTTATAAGAGTTCTAGGCTGAAGAGTTCTTAGAATTTCCGGAAAATTTTTGGTTTTTTATTGAAAACTATTATAAATTAGTGTTAGGATAATTTGGATTATTGAAAAAAACACAAAATATTTAAACAACTGTATATAATTAGATACATATGTATACATTTAGAAACAATATTTTGGAAGTACTCTCATTGTTCAGAAATGATTATAAAAAAAGGATGTACTTAAGAGAAATTAGTTACACATCCAAAATACCACTAAAAACGTGCCAGAATACACTCGCAAAATTAGAGAATCAAAAAATCCTGAAAAGTAAAATAGAAGGAAAAAACAAGTATTTCAGTCTAAACATTGACAACATAAAAACAAAATTACTGCTGCTACAAACAGAAATATATATGACTGATTTATTCATAGAAAAATATCCACAAATAAATATGTTTATGAAAGAACTTAAAACAAATAATCCAGTAATAGTGTTTGGAAGTTTCGCAAAATTCAAAGCAGAAACAAATTCAGATATAGATTTGCTTATAATAACAGAAAAAGAAGAAACCTTGCCATTCCACTTATTATCAATAAAAACACATAAAACAATTATGAAAGAAAAAACATTCCTTAAAGCATTAAAAGAACAAGAAAACCTTGTTAAAGAA
>JAHJDK010000242.1 GCA_018812505.1 Nanobdellota archaeon
ATCAGAAGATGGAGTTGAAAACCTGAAAATAAGGCTATTTATAAAGAACAGGTCTAGAAAAACAATTGAAAAAGTGTCTGTTTTTGACAGAGTTCCAGGGATTGCGGAATTAGTCAAGCAAAAAACTCTAGGAACGATACACCCTGAAAAGATAACCAAACAAGAAAAGAAAGGTACACTCATAAAGTGGAACCTTGAACAACTTGAACCATATGAAGAAAGAATAGTTACATACGAAGTGAAATCAAAGCTAAAAATAATAGGAAACATATCACTTCCAAGCAGCAGAACAAACTTCATAGATAAAAACAAGGAAAGAAATACTTACTCAAACAGGGTTGTTGTTACCAACTAAATTTTTTTCCTTTTATTTTTCTAAATCGTAAAAAAACAACAAATAGCATAATATTTATAAATAAACCAAAATTCAATAATAAATAAAATGGGAAGAATAAAGACACAACAAGTAAAGACCGTTACACATAAGCTAATGGAAGAGCACAGAGAAGAATTCACAACAGAATTCGGACAGAACAAAGCTTTAGTTACAAAGTTTGCAGACGTTCCTTCAAAAAAAATTAGAAATACAATAGCAGGATACGCTACTCGAATCAAGAAAAGCGAGGGATAAACATGACAAACGAAGACAACTCTATATTTATAGGCGGAAAACCGTTTATGAATTACGTTACCAGTGTGGTTGTTCAGTTCACAACTAAAGAAGCGACAGAAGTTATAGTGAAAGCTAGGGGGAAATTCATCAGCAGAGCTGTTGATGTAGCAGAAGTGGCTGTAAAGAGATTCCTAAAAGATCAAATAGCTATGAAAGGCATTGCTATTGACTCAGAAGGATTCCAGAACAAAGAAGGTAAAGACGTAAGAGTATCAACCATAGAGATAACACTAAAGAAGAAGTAAACACAATTCTAGAAAAAGGTATTATTATGAAAGAAGTAGAACAATTTATAACAAGTTTTCATATACATGGAGCAAAGAATCTAATACAACAATCAAAGAGGATAAACCCTGAAGTAGTACTTGAAGGAATAGTGTGGTGTGAATATTTATTATCACCGGAAGTGGTTAAGGAACAACTACGAGAAGTTGAACAAACAAACACATACTCAATACCGCACATCTTTGCATATGTACATCTAAAAGAAAACGTTCCCGATATAGTAATCTATAAAGGAATAAGAATATACAACAATGAAACACAACAAATATATGAAAATAAGTTAGAACAAGTGATAGGTGAGACTATGTATTTTTTCATGAAAAAAGCAGAAGAACAACTTTTTGACACTGAAAAAGTAAAGCAAATAGCCAAACTAGACGGTTTACGAAGATTATAAAACGTGATTTTTGAATAATTTTAAATAATAGTTCTAAAACTATACAATATATGGCCCTGTAGCATAGCCTGGATAAGAGTCCAGAAAGTGCAACCGGCTTCGGAACAATCTTTTAGGAAAAGCTTGACCAAAACTTGGGGTTTCCTCACTATGTTCGTCAAGCCCCTGATAAAAGCTTGTGTTGACACCGGTAGACGGGGGTTCGAAACAACGGTTTCGCCCGTTGACGACGAAGTGAGTTTCCTCGCTACGCTCGTCAAGCTCACGGAAACCTTGACGGAAGTCCTCCCAGGGTCATAATATTTCTTTTTACTATTTAACAATAGTTACATATAGAAACCTTTATATATTGCACAATAATTCTGAATGACCATGAACAAACAAAAAAAATCAAATACAACATCAGAAGTAAGAAAAAGAGTTTGCAGATTTGAAGAAACACTTCAAATAATGAAAGAAATAACACATAAAGTTGAACCTGCAAAAGTACACAAAGAAATGTTCAATTTCTTATCAACATACAGCTTTGAAGCATTCAAAAAAAGAAAATCACTAGATGAAGTAATAGGATCATTATCTCAAGATGGGTTGGATATAACGGAGAGAACATACAGGTTAGCAAACAAAATATTCTTGCACAACAGCGAAGAAGCAGAAATTCATCCTACAACTATACTAAGCTCAACATTGAACTTATTAACGCCAGTTGAAGGAGTTAAAGAATCAGTCAATCTGATGAACCTAATATCAAATATGATAAGCTATGATAGTTATAGTTCTAACAAAGATTACACTGTAATGCCGGAAGTCATGGCAACAATATTTTCAAGCATAACAAAAGACTACAAAAAAGCGTTAAAGAACACATTAAGTCACGTTAAAGACCAAGAATCAATAGACTTAAATATTGCAAGAATGAGTAAAGAATACACAGAAGATATTAAAGCTTACTTGTCAGAAGCACATAAAATAATTGTTTTAGCAAGCAGTCATATTAGCAAAGAACTGTTGATAGACAAATTATATAAAAATAGCAAATTTCACTTCAAAAAAACATCTATAAACCAATATGATTTAAGCATCACAAGACTGAATCAGATAGCAAGAGAAAAAGACGACGATAAAATATTTCAAGAAGAACACGGTCTAGTTGTAGGAATGCAAATAATCGATGACCATGAAAACAGTTACATAACTATTTACACTAAAAAACAGAACAGTGATGTACTAAACAAGATAACAGTAAATCCAGAAGAGAAGATGATGGGATTTACAGTGAAGTTGTTAGCACAGCAAGCGATAAAATCAAAACTAAACAAGTGCTATGGACATGACGAATTATTAAAACCTACTGAAGAGAGCGTAAAGAACCTCTCACAATACACACAACACAGCAAGTGAAAGAATAAATTATTTAAACATTCAACTTCTTAAATTACTTAATGACAGATAGAGTAATAATAGTTGGTGCGGGATTTGGAGGATTAGAAACAGCTCTTAGATTACGAGAAAAAAACAATAAAGTTGAGATAATACTAATCAATAAAGAACAATTCTTCACTTACAAACCTTCACTGCACAGACTAATATCTGGTAAAGCAAAGGAAAAACAACTAACAATAAACCTTGAAATACTGCTTTGGAAACACAGGATAAAATTTTACAAAGATGAAGTCGTACAAGTAAAGCCGCTGGAAAAAGCAGTTGTAACAATCTCAAGAAAGATAAACTTTGACTACTTGGTATTGGCATTTGGAAGCATAACAGACCACCAGGGAATAGAAGGAGCCAAAGAACACTGTTTCGAGCTACAAACAATTCTAGACACAAAGAGAATAAAGAAGCATGTGGAAGAAGAAATAGATAAAGCAAAGTACTACAGCAATCCAATAAAGATAATAGTTTGTGGAGCAGGACTGACAGGCATAGAAACAATTGGAGAACTAGCAGATATGACAAACAAAAAAGCCAAACTAGTACTAGTCAATAAAGAACAAAACATAATGAGCGGATTTGATAAAAAAATAGTTGAATACGCCGAAAAGACACTCAAGAAAAAAGAAGTGACAATCATCAACAACTCAAAAATCAAGAGATTTGAAAAAGGAAAAGTGCTGCTGGAAGAAAACAATGAACTATACAGCAACGTCATAATATGGTGTGGAGGAGTAAAACCAAACCCCTTGACACACAAAACAAGCCTGAGAACAAATGATAGAGGTGCAATAATGGTTAACGAATACCTGCAAACAAGCCACCCACACATCTATGCAGTAGGAGACTGTTCATATTTATATCAACACCCACAGCCAAGAACCGCACAAACAGCCATAAAACAAGGGCTGACAACTGCCCAAAACATAAACGCAGACATCACAAAGAAAGAAAAACAATCAAACTATGCAAAAGACTATCCATATGTCATATCACTAGGAAAAAACAAATGCATCATGATAAAAAACAAAAAAATCAAGACAGGACTATGGCCTGCAATAATAAAAAGATATATAGAAATAAACTATCTATTCACCAGAAAGCATTGGCGATGGCCATTCAACAAGATGGTGCTGGAATGAAAGCAGAAGACATAATAAACAAGTTTAAGCTTAACAAAACAACTTGGACTTTTAAAGGATTTCACGGCACAATATTTACATTCTATTACGTTGGTTTTAGCCCTCTAGAATGGTGCTACAAATATTATGGCGATAGTTGCAAAAAATCAATATTCTTTGTGAACAACAATTATGTTAGGTGGTATTGGCCTGATGATGACATGAGAAGACTTAGAAAGTTATTAATCAGAAATGTTAATCAAAATCCTAATTACTTGAAAAAAATGAGGGGTGATTGGAATAAAAAACTCAGAGAGTTTGATAAAGTTTTTTTAG
>JAHJDK010000243.1 GCA_018812505.1 Nanobdellota archaeon
AGACACCATCGCGGACCAGGTTGATAGACTTTGTTCAACTAAAAGTATTAATTAATAATCCATGAAAAAAAAGAAAAGGGTAAATTTATTAAATCTAGATAAAAAAATATGGATATCCAAGCCTTACAGAAGAATTCCCTTTGCAAATGAAAGAATATCATATACACTTTCTAAAATATTTTCCTTTAATAATGTGAGAGTTCCCCATCCTAACAATATTGAATATAAAGATCAAAAATATCAATTAAGTGAATATATCCAATCAGCATCTAGTCTCAAAAGTGAGGGGATTATACCTCTTTTACCTACCGAGGGTGTCAATGGTTTAATTCTCAAGTTGATCATGTCAGATATTGATGGTAATTGGCAAAACATCTTAATAAATGGAAAAGAGACATGGTTAATTGATTTTGAATATTCAGGGCATTTTTATAAATTTGAAGATAGATTTTTAAAAAGAAATTCAAAAATAACTTGGAGTTTACTAAGTGGGTTTTTAGGTGATTCTCCAGATCTTGGAGTATTATCTCAAGGAGTTAATAATGTCAAGATGGCAGTTTCTTTAGGTAAAATCTCTATTCCTAAATTGATGATTGTTGCAAAAGAATCGGGTTTCTTAGATGATGAAGTGGAGTATACTGCCCAGAACATATTCAAAAATGCTGAAACAATTGACAATAAAGTTGATCATTGCCTCTCAGAATGGGCGTCATTAGATTTCTATGAAAAAAATAAAGAACCTTCTATACAATTTTTTCCATTTGAAATAACCAATGGAGCCAGATGTGGACCAAGTTGCATTCGTCTTACATTAGATTATTTTGGACATAAAAAACCTTCATTCGAACAACTTGATAGTGAACTAGGAAGACGGGACTCTCAATATACCCATTTAGTTCAGATTGCTAATTACTTCATTAACAGGAATTTTAAGGTTAAATACTTTTTAAACGAGAAATCAGCAATTAGATTCATTAAAGGTGAAGATAAACAAGTGTATAATGAATTTAGACCTGAATCTGCTTTATATATCCGCAGATTTACAAATTATCAAGAAGTAAAGTATGCTTTAGAATCAATTTTAGAAAAGAAAAAATATTCAACCAAGAACCCATCGATTTCTTTCCTAGAAGATATTTATTATAGGGATTGTGTAATTATCTGTTCTTTAGACAATAGCGTGATTTATCATCAAGATGGCTACCTAAGAGCCCATCATGTTATAGTTACTGGTTTTAGTTCAGATGCAGTTTTTTATCATAATGTTGGACCCAAAAATGCAAAACAAGATTCAAAAGTTCCTAAAGAAATGTTCAAAAAAGCGGTTGAGAAAACACATTTATTGGACTATAGTACTTTAGTGATATTGCCCCCATAATAGTTACATTTAGATAGCTTATATACCTCAAAGGCAATTTGGTGTTTATTATTTATGGTGGGCAGGATGCTCATGGCCCAAAGTCCTCCTTTTCTTTAAGTCCTCTATATGATTTATCTTAGTCTTGATTATAGAGTTAATGTCGCTTGTAAAATCTTCTATTAATAATGAAACATGCTCGCCGCCAAGAAAATGCGGCAGGATAACATAATCAGCGCCTGCATCATAGAGATCCAAAGCATTCTTTATCTGGGTAGATGTGACAAATATCATTGCTTTCTTGTTCTGCTCCTTGGTTTTTTTAATCAGCAGCAGGTTGTCTCTTTTTATAGGGACTGTTGATATCACCATCTCTGCTCCTTTCAGGTTTATCCGTTCTAAGATTTCTGAATCCCCTATATCGCCGTAAATGCACGGAACCTTCTCTTTTATAAGCTCTCCGATAACTTCAGGATTAAAGTCAACAACCAGCAGTTTTTTCTTCAGCTTCTTCAAAGTATTGACAATGCTGTACCCTATCCGGTTATAGCCGCAAAGAATAACCTCATGCTTCTTTCTCGGCAGATATTCCAAATGCCCGTAAGCTCCTGTCAGCTTGTCAAATATTTCCAGAACACCTGCTAGTTTAAAGTAAACCCTATCTTCATACTTGATGAAGTAAGAGGTCAGTACAATAGTTATAACAGCCAGTATGACCGTTAAAGAAAAAATTTCCTGGCTTAAATGGCCTAAAAACAGGCCCTGCGCAACTATGATTAAAGAGAACTCTGAAATCTGCGCTAATGAAATCGAAGTTGAAAATGCAGTCCTTTTCTTATACCCAAAAAACGAGCATAAAAACATCGTAATCAGGGGTTTTAAGAATATTATCAGAACCAGGAATATCAGCAAAGGCTTCAGCAATGCCATAA
>JAHJDK010000244.1 GCA_018812505.1 Nanobdellota archaeon
GAGTATTTGTCTTGCTGACATTGTTTTTATTACTGATTTCTTGTAAAGGAGATGTCAATCCTTTCTATATACAAACAAGTGATGGCTTAAAAATATCTGCAAATTTTTTCCCTGTTGACAGCGATAAAGGTGTTGTATTGCTTCATATGTTAGATGGTGAAAAAAACGACTGGAATTCAATTGTTCCGAAGCTCACTGCAAATAAGTTTAACGTTTTAGCTATTGACTTAAGAGGTCATGGAATGAGCAGTCTCGACTGGAGGGATTTTTCAGAAACAGATTTCAGCAGGGCTGTGCTCGATATAGTTGTTGCAAAGAGTTATCTTGAGGAAAAAGGAGTTACCAAAATAGGCGTTATAGGTGCAAGTATTGGTGCTAATCTGGCGTTGAAATACGCATCCCAAGATAAAAATATTGATTCTTTAGTGCTGCTTTCCCCTAGCTTTAATTACAAGGGCGTTAAGACCTCTGAAGATGTGTTGAGGTTTGAAGGATCCGCTTTGATAATTGTCGATAAAGAAGATTCCCAATCAGCTGATGACTCCCTGCAATTATATATTTCTATGAAAGAAAAAGGACAATTAATGATTTTAGAGAACGTTGGCCATGGAACAGCTATGTTAAAAGATGAAAGAGTGCCTGAGGTGATTCTAAGTTGGTTGAAAAAAACGATTTAATGAAAGAAGTAATTAAGAGAGCAGAGGAACTTATTATTGGAGAAAGAAAAGATGTTTTCAGACCTCTTTTTGAAATTGCAAATCAGAAAGGTCAAGAAATAGCTGCAAAATTAAATGCTGATAAAACTATAGTTTTACTTGGCACAATGTTTATGGATGTAGCTCGTAGTAAAGCAGAAGCTGAAGGCAGAGTTCAGGATCACTCAGTGATGAGTGTTGAAGTTGTTAAAAAGTTTTTATCAAATTTTGATCTTAATCAAGATTTCAAAGAAAAAGTGTATAATTGTGTTGGTGCTCATCATGAAGATATACCTTTTACTTGTTTAGAAGCAGAGATTTGCGCTAATGCTGATTGTTATAAGTTTTTGCATCCAAAAGGATTATTTGGTTTTATTGGCACTAGTGTTGTTCATCGAGGATTTGACGTTAGTTTGAAAATAGCTTTAAGCAAAATAGAAGAAAAACATGCTGTTTTATCTCTCGATATCTGTAAGCAAGAACTTGAGCCTTATTATAATCATATTAAGTTGTTGTTAACTGATGCGGTTAAAGAATGATTTAGCAGTGATACATGTCTCTGCATTGGTTGATTTCTTTTGTGTAAGGGATTAAATCCAGACTTTCTCCGACCATTGCTTTTACTTGATTTAGAACAGAGTCTGTTTCTCTTACAATTCTCATGGACTCGTTGTAATTTCTAGTATCAAATATGTATGCTTGTGGATTTGAAGGATTTTGAGATTTTGTAAATATCATAGGTATTGTGTTATATTCCATTAATTGTGAGTAGTCTGACACTCTTCTTGGCATTATAAAGTCGCTCATTTTGAATCTTTTTTCCCTTGTTGTTATATAAATTTATGCTTTATAAAATTATACCTCTAATCAGTGACAACTTATTTATAAATGTTTTGAAATAACAACAATTCAACAATAGTCAAAATATCCTCAACCTAAAGGTGAGGATATTACATTTGACTATTGTTTTTGTTGAATTTTCGAACTTGAAAATGACACACTAAAGTGTGAAGTATTAAATCCTATTCAAAATGTGTCATTTTCAAATTATTTTGAACTAGCACAAAAGCTATTTAAATAATTCTTCATTCCCAAAGCTTATGGACGCATTGCAAGCATTAGTGAGTGCTTATGAATATCAGCAGAATTATGAATTAAAAGTAAAAGAAGCTGCAGACTTTCTAAGACCAAAACTCGATGATGAATTTCCAATATTCGGGATAACACTTGGATCAGGACTTGGAGATATTGCTAATAAGATTAAATCTAACTACCATGCAATAAATTATAGAAACATACCAAACTTCCCAGTTCCAACAACTGAAGGACATGCAGGTAAAATGTTGATAGGCACTCTTGAAAACGTTCCAGTAATTGGATTGTCAGGCAGGAAGCATTATCACGAAGTTGCAGACCAACCCTTTAACACAGGAATGCTACAGGTAAGGTTTGCGGTTGATGTGCTTGCAGAACTTGGTGTTAGAAATTATTTCGCAACAAATGCAGTTGGTGGTTTAAATCTGAAATACAATGTTGGCGACGTAATGATTATAGATTCTCATATAAGTTGTTTTATACCTAATCCTTTGCTAGGAAGAGAATTGGATTTTAAAAGAGTTGACAATCACGAGAAAGTATGGAAATTTCAACCAATGAATGATTCTTATAATTTAGAGTTCAGTAATTTACTGGAAAAAGCAGGTTCAAAATTCAAGGATCATGTATGGAGAGGTACTTATGCAGCTCTTACAGGCACCACTTATGAATCACAAGCAGAATCCCTTATGTTGAGAAAAATGGGTGTTGACGCAGTTGGAATGTCAATTGTTCCAGAAGTAATTGTTGCAAGGAACAGAGGTATGAATGTTGTGGCTATGAGCTGCATTACAAACAAAATAGCAAAAGATGGAACTAATGATGCAAATCATGAAGAAGTTACCCAAATACTTAATTCTGATAAAGTAAGAAATCGATTATCAAATATAGTTTCTAATTTTTTCAAGTTATACCAAAACAGATATTTAAAATAATTCATGTTCTTATTAAATATTTATCAAGTATAATCCTAACAATATAACCATCATCAAGAATATTTTTCTCAATCGATGGCTGTGTGTTGCCTCCCTAAAATATTTTGGAAACAAAGGATAGAGCAGTATAGCAAAAATCAGCACATACATAGATTGAACCCCTTCGATAACCTTTACCAATGAAACAGGACCTTTGCTGACTGCAAAATTGGATGCAAAAACTGCTATTATGTTCAACATTTCTGAAAGCATGAATATCCAGATGTACTTCTTGAAACGACTCTTGAAATGTTGGATGAAACATCTACCCTCCTTGAAACATATCATAAAAAACAATCCTCCAAGACTCATCCCTAATGATAAGAAGATGAATCCACTCCAAAAATCAACTTTTTGATAAACATATTTTTCAAAAATTGCAACGATAGCTATTATAAATGATGAGATAGCCATTAGGTAGAATCCTTTTGAGAGCTTAAACTTCTTGATGTTGACCGCGGACAAAGCCATGGATGATAACAATACAACTGCAAAACCTATGTATTGGATTAATCTTAGTTTTTCTCCTAAAAAGAAGAAAGCCAAAAATGGGACTATGGCTATTGACATATTCCAAAGTGCAATAGTTATTGATGGAGACTCACTCATTAATGTTTTGAAGTAAAAAAAATAAGAGCACACCATCAGAAATCCTGCCACAGTAGCCAATAGAATTATTTTTACAGGTGGAATAACTATATCAATAAAAAACAATGATAACAATGGAATCAAAGCAAACAACCCTGATATTATGGTTCCAAAAAAAGGTGTTTTGTACACCTTATTAATCATATTATCATCTATTAGGTTAACCATGGCCCAGATTGCAGGACCAATTAATGCTATGAAGAACCACCCCATTTTTACATCTCATCAGGAGCTTCAATTCCTAATAAGCTTAAACCATTTTTAAGCACTTGTTTTATGGATATTATCAATGCCATTCTGGCACCTCTAACTTCAGAATCAGCTTTTAACACTTGGTGTTTGTGATAGAACTCGTTGAATCCTTGTGCTAATTCTAGCAAGTACCTGGCAATCATTGATGGCCTCAGATTATCAGCTGAGTTTTCAACCAACTTCGGATAATCTGCTAGTTTGCTTATTAACAATTGTTCTTCAGCACTCTTTAACATTGAGTAATTGACTTCTCCGATAACTCCTTTGCTTTTCTTAAAAATAGAATTTATCCTTGCGACTGCGTATTGTATGTATGGTCCTGTTTCGCCTTCAAACGAGAGCCATTCATTCAGGTTAAAGATTATAACTCTGTTAGAGTCTTGATTTAACATTCCAAACTTTAATGCTCCCAAACCTATCTTCTTGGCGGTTTCATCAACTTTTTTCATACTCCAATCTTTGTGCCTTTTGATAACTTCTTTTTCTAATTTTTTCATAATTTCATTTTTAAGTTCTGAAAACAACATGATGTTGCCTGCTCTAGAGCTCATCTTACCGTCTGGCAGCATCACAAGCTCATAACTCACGTGTTTGCAGTTCTTCGCGTTTTTAAAACCCATTAGCTCTAATGTTTTGAAGAGCTGCTTAAAGTACATCTTTTGTTCGCTTCCGACAACGTATAATGACTGGTCTATCTTGTATTCTTCAAATTTCTTTACAGCCAAAGATAAGTCTTTTGTAGAATATAGTGATGTTCCATCGCTTTTCAACACTAAGAACACATCTAAGTCGTACTTTTTAAGATCCATTATTAATGCTCCTTCACTTTTAACAAATAACCCTTTTTTCTTGTATTTCTCGACGAGTTGTTTACCTGATTTTTCAACGTCACTTTCATAGAAGTATATGTCGAAATTCGCTCCTAACCAATCATAGATTTCCTTAAATTCATCAAGGCTCCACTTCCTGGTTTGTTTCCATAGAGCTATTATTTCATTATTCTTTTCTGATTCTAATTGTTTAAGTATTTCTGACACTTCTTCTTTATAAGCCTCTTTTTCTTTCAGTTTCTTGACTGCTTTAGTGTATAATTCTCCAAGCCACTCACCTTTGTTGTTTTTTGGTATTTGGCCTTTGAAGTGTTTTTTGTAGTACCACAAACATTTTGCTATGTGTGCGCCTACATCTCCAATATAGTTTGCAGCTATAACATTGTATCCTTTGTTTTTAAGAATTTTAATAAGCGAGTCTCCCATGCACACGTTCCTTAAGTGTCCGACGTGAAAAGCTTTGTGAGTGTTTGGTTGTGAATACTCTATCATCACCTTTTCTTTCTTCTTCATTCCTAATCCATAGTCTTGTTTTTCTTTCAGTATTTTTGTGATAACTTGTTCATTCAGCAATTCTCTATTGATGAAAAAATTTAGATATGGACCTTTCACTTCTATCTTGGATATGTTTTTTGTAGGCTTGATTTTTTTCAGTAATTCATCAGCAATAATGTTTGGTGTTTTCTTAAATTCTTTTGACAGTGTGAAGCATGGAAATGCAAAGTCTCC
>JAHJDK010000245.1 GCA_018812505.1 Nanobdellota archaeon
CTCCAAAGAATTGGTCTGGTTTAGACATCACTTGGTTTGTTACATATACACATAGATTGTACATGTTTGCAATCTTTGCTAGTACATGCATGTGTTTATTTAGTTTTTGTTGTCTTTCTGCAAGTGTTCCTCTACCTACAAACTCTGCTCTGAAGTGTGCTGTTAATGAATCAACAATCAGAACTTGTACTTTGTGACCGTCTTTTATTAAATCTTCAACTTTTTCTGCTAGAAGCATTTGATGATCTGAATTAAATGCTCTGGCAACTTTTATATTTTTAAGTATTTGTTCTGTATTTAGTCCTTGGGCGTCTGCCATTTGTTTTATTCTTTCAGGTCTAAATGTGTTTTCTGTGTCGATGTAAACTGCTACTGCATCTGGGTCTGCTGCTTGACAGTTGACTGATATTTGATGTGCTAATTGTGTTTTTGAGCTTCCATATGCTCCAAAACATTCAGTAATCGCACCTGATTCTAATCCACCTGATAATATTTCGTCGAAGCTTTTGCTTCCCGTAGTTATTCTATTTACGTTTTCTCTTTTTTTGAGTACATCAATTCCTGTTTGAAATCCCATTTCCATGCTGTTTCTGGCTGCTTGAATCATTTTTCTAGCTACTGATTCAGAGACTCCTGATGCATCAATTAATTCTCCTGGTGTTGAAACTGCGATGCTCATAAGATTATCATATCCTACTGCTTTTAGTTTTTCAGCTGTGGCTGCGCCAACTCCTGGTAAGTCTTCAATAGTTGTTTCTTTTTTTTGTTTAATCTTAATTTCTTTTTTGACAATAATTTCTTCTGACATTTAACATCACCTATTTTATCCTATTTTTTAGTAATTAATAAAGCTTTTCATGTTTTTTTCGAAAGTTTTTTCTTTTTCTCGAAAAATGTGAGGAAGTTTAGACTTCCTCTTCAACTATGTTATCTGACAATGCTAGATATTCATAAGCTTTTGTCAATACAAGGTTGGCTTTTGGCAGATCATTCATTCTAAGAGAATTAGTTGTTTGCCATTCATTGTTTTTATCTTTGTAAGTTCTTTCGAAAGAAATCGTTTTATAACTTACTGTTTCGCCATCTTTGTTGACAGCGTTGTTTGACCAGATTGTTGCTACAACTGATACTGCTCTAATTTTTTTTTCTGGAAAATTTTTCCCAGATACACTTTTTATTTGTTGTATAGTTTCCATTTACAACACCTCCATTTTGCTTTTCGCATTTTATTTCAAACCCTCCTTCATTATGAGTTGCTATGACTCCAGAGGGCGGAGTTATTTTTCGCCATTATTTCAAAGCGACATGATATTATTAGAAAGAGTTCTTTAAATACCTCACGGGAGAATGTCCAGTGACCAGTGCTATAACTTTGTATTTTTATGGTATTATCACTGCTAGTTTTTTTGGTATAACTTTTATTTTTACTGGTGTTGTTCCTCCGATTTCTGCGTCTGTGTGGTAAAGTGTGGGTTTTTTGCTTTTGATTTCTGCACTCGTTATTTTGTAGTGTTTTGTTTCTTTTACATTTTTCATTGTTCCGCTTACTCCACCTAGTATGTATTTCATCACACTCCATAAGTCTTTATTTTTGAAAACGCAAAGATCCAAAGATCCATCATCTAGTTCTGCGGTTGGTGTTATCTTGAGATTGCCACCGTATCTCTTGACATTGCTTATTATTACAAAGTATCCTTTTTCTTTTTCTTTGTTATTAATTGTTATTTCTAGTTCTTCTGGTTTATGTTCAAACAAGGTTCTTAATCCTGCAACAGTATATGCATGTCTTCCGATTAGTTTTTTTAGAATTGGTTTAACTTTTGTTATTGCATCTGCATCAAATCCGATGCCAGCTACAAATATGAATCTTTTTTTGTTTATAATTCCTAAATCTATTTTTTTTGTTTTATTTTGATATATTATTTTGCACGCTTTTTCTATGTTTAGTGATATTTTCAGTTCTTTTGCAAGCACGTTTTCTGATCCTAGTGGAATTATCCCTAACTTGGTGTTTATGTTCATTCCATTGATAACTTCGTTTATTGTTCCATCTCCACCTGCTGCTATTATGATGTTGTAGTTTTTTGATTTTCTTGCAATTATTGTTCCGTCGCCTGCTTTTTTGGTTCTAGAAATGTTTATAATCCATTTTTTGTCTTGAAAGAATTTAGTTATTTGTTTTTCTATATTTTCTTCAGATAGTATTTTTCTTTTTAGTTGATTAATGTTTTTTTCTCTTATTCCTGCAGTTGGATTTATTATTAGTTTTACTTTCACATTTTTTTTAAGTAAACTTTATATAAAAGTTTTTCCTATTATAGGTATGATTGGAAGAACTCACATTTTATTTTCATTGTTTATTTTTTTATTAATTAAGATTTTTTTTGAACCTTCAAATCAGCTTCTTCTTATTTTGATGTTGGTAGTTGGGTCTTTAATTTCTGATATTGATAAGTCTTCATCAATTATTGGTCGTCATGTTAAATTTTTTTCTTTGTTTTTTAAACATAGAGGTTTTTTTCATTCTTTTTATGCTATGATGTTTTTATCTTTGGTTGTTTATTTGTTGTTTGGTTTTTCCCCTTCTCTTTTTTTCTTTGTTGGTTTCTTGTCCCATTTATTGTTGGATTCTTTAACCAAGCAGGGTGTTGCTTTTTTTTTGATTGATAAGAAAATTAAGGGTTGTTTCAAGTCTGGTGGGTTGTTTGACAAGGCTTTGTTGTTGTCCTTTTTAGATC
>JAHJDK010000246.1 GCA_018812505.1 Nanobdellota archaeon
AGAGAGAGATTTAAAAGAAATACAGGATTTTATTAAACAATACAATTTTTCAATTATAGGAACAAAGTCTCCAAATAAGTTTAATTCAACAGCTAAGAAATATACTCAAGTATCAACAATAATCTCAAAAGATGATATTCGTATAGGTCCTGTTTCATATCCAGGCAATCTTCTTCCACTTACACAAATGGATAAATTCTTTCATGGAGGACAATATTCTAAACTTGATTCTATGTTTTGTAAAAAAGATAAACTAATTGATATTCAAGGATTAAAAACAATGATTAGAATATGCTCAGATGTGATTATTCCTTTAACAGATGAAGGAAAAGCTGATTTAATATTAATACCTTCTTCACTAAGCCACCCACACTTTTATATGGAAAACGCAATAAAATCACTAAAACCAAGCTTAAATGAAGACGCCATAATTATGTATGCAACACCTGAAAACGTATCAAATCAAATAAATACAGGTGTATACGACTTAAATATACATAATATTAGCGAAGATAAAGGACATTATCATATCTTGCAACGTTAATTTGTTATTTATATAGTAAAAGACATTTAAAATTAGATTTCTTATAAGTTTTTTACAACTTAGAAAATACAATTAAACATCCAATAACTTATTTCATTTTCTAATATTCAGAAAATTTTATAAAGCAAATATTTCTCCAACTAATAATTGCGCCGGTGGTCTAACGAGCACAACGAAAAAGTTTGTTGACCCCATAGTGGAGCATAAACTTTGCTTTGCAAGTTTAGCGCCACAGCAATAATTTGCATTTAACATGCGCCGGTGGTCTAACGGCTACAAGGGTTTCGTTCCTTGATCCCGAATGACGACTCCTGTCTTCGACAAGAGTCATCTGGGAAAAAAGGCAAACCTTTGCCGTAAATGACTGTGGCCTTCCAAGCCACCTATCCGAGTTCGAATCTCGGCCGGCGCATATATTTTTTTGATTCTAAATTTTAACAAATCTGAGCCAAAAATTAACTAAGAAAGAAATTAATATTAATAAGAGTATCATTTAATCTAATTTAGATGAACTAAAAGAAGAAGAAAAGAATGATTTTGCAGAACCTAAAAAAGTGGAAATTGAACAATTTTAAAATGAATTCAAATAATTTAGGAGAAGAATTACAACTAATTAGATTCATATAAAATCGAAAATCTTCCGAAACATCAAAAAGTAGATTTTTTTGGGCTTCAAAAATCTCGAAGGATTTTCGAAAAAACTTGCAAAGAACATATATAGATAAAATTCTGAAAGGAAATATGCTTCAAAAGAAGGATTATGATTCAATAAAGAAAAAAATCTTTACAATAAGAGAAGTTCAAGTGATGTTAGATAGCGATTTAGCAGAACTGTATGGTGTTGAGACTAAACAGCTTAACAAGGCAGTTAAAAGAAATATCGAAAGATTTCCCCAGAGTTTTATGTTTCAATTAACAAATAATGAATATGCTGATTTGCAATCGCAAAATGTGACCTTAAAACAGGAATCAGATTTAAGGTTCCAAAATGGCACCTTAAAAAAAGGCAGAGGTCAACACCGAAAATACTTGCCTTATGCATTTACTGAACAAGGAGTATCAATGCTTTCAGGAGTTTTAAAAAGTCACACCGCTGTAAAAATTAGTATTCATATTATGAATGCTTTTGTTGCCATGCGTAAGTTCATTGCTTCTAATACTCAAATTTTTCATAGACTTGACAGGGTTGAATTAAAACAGATAGAACATGATAAAAAGTTTGAGAATTTGTTTGATGCTATTGAAAGCAAGAATATAAAACCTTCAAAAGGAATATTCTTTTGTTCGCTCGGGACACTCTTATTTTGGTTACTAACTAGTGCATAGAAACAACTTATTTTCTTGTAATTTGTCTTTTTGCAAAATTAAGTTTTTAATCTTGTTCCAATAATAGCATATACCAAAAATTGGTAGAATATTACCAAAATTTGGTAAAATATATAAATAACAAAATAAATCTGATATAAAATGAAAGCTGAAGAGAAGATTTATCAAGCATTTTTTGAACTAAAAGAAGCTAAATTATACTATAATCA
>JAHJDK010000247.1 GCA_018812505.1 Nanobdellota archaeon
AGACTATATCTCTTGTGGAAACTATTGGATTATATTTGGGGAAAAAAAGGGTTCACTCACTGTTGTTGGCAGAATCACCTAATGAGAATTTTTATTATTAAAAGCAGATTATTTAAGGAAGAAGATATTAAGTTTAAGTATACTACTTTTTGCATGAATATACATCAATACTTAGAAGTAAAGACTGAAAAAGGATGGATACCTATTGATATATGGACTCATTCCTTTGGCACAAAGTTTGGTGAAAAACCACCTCTGTGGGTGTAAGGAAAAATTTAAATAAAGGAATTCTTAAATAGAATAATATGAAATTCATAATTCCTGTTTTAGTATTCATATTGATTATTGGTTTTGTGGCTGCAGAGGTTCCACCGCCACCCGCGCCCCCACCTAATTTAGGGGGTTCAAGAGATTTGCCTGATGAACCTGCAGATGATGAATACGATAATGAAACAACAGACTTACCTCCACCACCTGCAATGCCAGATTTTCAACTTGATGAAGAACCTGAAGAATATTATGAAGATGAAGTTAATGAAAACACATCTGTTGTTGAAGAAAAGCAGGGTTGTCCTGTTCTTGAATGTCCTTCACCAAGTAACACTTTAAATTACATACTAATATTCTTAGTTGCTGTTCTGCTTGGAGTAGTTGGCTTTTTAATGCTGCAGAAAAAAAGTATTACACCAAAATATGTTGAAAAACAACCAGTCAAGGAAGTAAATAATGACGAAGAAATTCTTGAGAAATTAAGAACTTACGTTAAGAAATGTCAGTTTCAAGGATTCATGGATGAAGATATAAGACTTGAACTTATGAAAAGCGGCTATTCAATAGACATGATAAACAAGTTGTTTTAAGGAATTCTATGTCTGTGATGATGTTTCTTTCTGTAAACTTCAAATATTACTAAGAAAGTTATGATTACCAGCGAAAACAATATTATGAGAACAGTTGTTTCCTGACAAACATCCATTTTGAATAACTTGGCGGAAGCGTGAACTTCTATAATTGCCGCAAAAAACATGTGCACTATAGATATAGTTATTAATATGACTGCATCTTTAAACACTTTCAAGAAATTTTTAGATAAGAATTCTTCCTTAGTCAAAGCTTTTGAAAGCACACCACCACTTATAGCTGCTAGCACGTAACTACCTACTTCTGGAATCATGTGAAAAGCCATCACACCCAAGTTGCAGGCAATGTAAGGTGCAGAATGAATCATTATAGAAGGAACCTTTAATCTCACAACCTCTGCTATCCTAGAAGCCCAGATAGAAGCATTCAATATTATCAAGAACAAAGCCCCTGCACCGTAAAGTATTGAGAGAACAAAACAAAGAATTATGATGTACAAGTTGTTTAAAAATATTGAAGTAACACGACCATCAATGAGTTTAAAAGACGATTTTTCAGAAACCAGTACGTCTGGAGAAGATGGTCTTGAAAGCATTAAGTCGTTAGGCAAATCCTCTACAGTGATTTCACCTTGTAAAGAACTAACTCCATACAAATCTCCCTGCGAAAAAACTAATCCAGGCAAGAATAAACTTATGATGAAGAAAGTCAGGAACACGCCTAAAAAATAGTAGATGAAAAAGTCAAAAATTTCCTCATGCTCCTTGAAAAAACTCCAGTTCTCCTTAACCTCAATTTGCTCTTCAATGTCAAACAACTTTGCAATTCCTGGAAGTGTTAGAACAAGCGTAAACAAAATAGTTGAAATACCAACCATATGAGAAACACCTGAAGACCTAAAAAGCAATATAGAAGTTAAGAAAGCAATCAATGTAAAAAAAATACCTAAGTAGAAAGAATAAACAGGTCTCTTCTCAATCCATCTGGCTTTAAAGATTTTCTCAACAACCATAAACTAATTCTTGTGATTAGATTATTTAAATATTGTTGAAAAGAACGAATGATATGAAACTAATTTTTACACTTTTAATAAAGAAAATTAATCGTTGTTTCCTTTTAAATTAGTGATTTGTATTTATTTACACCTTGCATAAATCATAGTCACTCCCCCGTCAAGATCTGTTGGTCTTACATAATAGCTAGGCAGTGTACTCCAATCCAAATCCCTAGTACAAATAATATTAGGAGACGTTCCAGTCTCTTCACAAACATGAACATACTCTTGGGAACTACAACTTGAAGGTTTTGAAGGAATATTTGAAGTACCACTTGGGAAAAGTTCTGGTTCTTTACAATAACCCGTATTTGTAAACCCCGAACAAGATGAGAAAGACATAATACCTGTGTACGATAAAGTATTATTCCAAACAGTAGATTCAGCATACCACTTTTTATCAACCAGACCATTACAGTTCACATCATAGTTGCTACTAGTACCACCACGATAACTCCAAGTTGATCCAGGATATATTCTATAATTATAATCATTACAATCAGTCACATCGCTGTGACCATCATCATCCTTATCATGAGAATCTCCAACTTCTGAATTATCAGATACACTTGAACAGTGAGGATCAGCAAGATCTTTCTTACCATCACCATCATTATCAAGACCATCTGCACAAGCACAAACACCACAATCCAATGTTCCTCCACAATCATCACCATTAACGTAAGTTCCGCAAGTATAACCTAAATCTGAACAAGTGTTTCTTTTACAACACTCAAAACCATCCATACAAGTATAACCAGAACCACAATCATCATTTACAATGCACTCAACACAAGTGCTAAAATCTAGAGTAGAACAATTTTTTAAATTAAGTCCTACATAATCTGGACAATGATTGTAACATTCTCCACCACAGCCATCATCACCACCACATTTACCAGCACAAGTTGGAGTACATGAAACAGTTACAGACGGACAAGTATCAAGTTCAAGATACTCGCCACCATCTTGGAATATTGCTGTATGCGGACCAACAGCTGAATAACTAGCAGAAGTTGAAAAAGGACCTGTTGAAAAGTCAAAGTAAGTACTAGTAGTTCTGCTGCCACCAACATCTTTATAAAAATAAACATTAGGCGCACCCTCAGGAATATCAGCACCATACCTTGTTAAAGTGAAGGTCACAGGTGTTAAAGATGTACCAATATTAGCAACAAACATTGGAGTTGCAGTACATAGGAAACATGAATCTTTATATTGTTTGCTTTCATCTGGGCAGGTACAATCAGAATCACTATAATCAATATCATCATCACCATCATTATCAAGTCCATCATCACATATTTCAAGCTCAGGACAAGCTCCATTATCATCCCAACCACTACTAGTACAAACAGAATCATCACACACCCAATCGACACTCTCATCAGCGTAAGAACACTCTCCTAACTGACTGAAAAAACCATCAAAGTGATAATAACAAACATGATCTAATGCAAAAAAACTAGGACAATCAGCACCAGTCTCAGCACAAGGCAAATCATTAGGGCCTATTAATCCATAACAATCGCTGTCAAGGCAATCAGCAGAACCATCACCATCTTCATCACCTTGAACATTACAATTCTCTAGCTCAGAGCAAACTGAGTCATCCCAACCATTAGCAGTGCAAACAGACTCATCACATAATTTATCTGTTGAAAGAGCTGTGCTAGCATAACTGCAAGTGTAAAGATTAGTATAAGTTGGCTTAGATTCATCACCATCGCCACCACCTTTAGACTCATCACCATTGTCACCATTTATACAAGTCGTTGAATCATAGAAACAATCACCATTTATTACTTTGGGTAAGCAGTCAGTCTTGGATTGACAACAAACTAAATCATTAGAATTTAATTGTCCGGCACAATCAGGATCTTTGCAGTCAGTCTTGCCATCATTGTCATTATCCTTGCTGTCAGCGCAGGATTCAGCGTCAACTTCAGGTATGCATTTACCATCATTACAAAAGAATTCACTATTACAATCAGTGTTAGTAACACAACTAGGCGCATCTGCTCGTCCATTAATGCAGATACTATTTCCATTGTTATAGCAGAACCAGCCACAGGTTTCAGAAGATAATTCTCCATTATTACAGTAACGTCTTGTCTTTAAATCTTGGTTGCAAACTGAATAGTCACTCAAACATTCTGGTTCAACTCCAGAATCTCCTGTTATTATAAGCAATTTTTGAAAATAGTATATGTTGTTGATATCCCACGAGTTTCCAACCAATTTATAACCCATAACCTTAACTTTATAAGTACCTGGTTTTAAACCATTAGTTGCTGCTTTTAACTGTTCATTAAGAATTCTTCCATCAACTTCATCATGATTAATAGATATGATTGTCCAATCACTAGTCATCTGGGGAAATCCATTCTTGACCTTTGAATTTGCACGAACAGAGTCTATAAATATAGGTCTGTAAATAGCCCAAATATCACTACTATCCATCTTAATTGAAAAATCTAGTGCACCACCAAATTTTTGATTTATAGAATTCTTGCTTAAAACAACCCTGTTGTCAGAAATGTAATCATTAGCATTCCCAACAGGTGCTTCTGGAAAATCACCATAGAACTCACAAGCAGATAAAACTAAGACAAACAACAATATAATTGCAAAGCCCTTCCTCATATATCTGATTGATTAATATTTATTTATATAAAAGTTTCGAAATTGTTTAGAAAGTTTTATATAGTATTATATCCAGAAATACTCTTATAAAGTATAGTTAAAAACGATTTATGAGGTGTTTTTTAAAATGGCAAGTAATGAGCATCCACACTACGTGGGCATACTAGTTTTCTTATGTGTTGTTATCATCGTCGGCTTCGGCTGGTTACTGTTCTCAACCAAAACCACTGATCTGCCGCCAGAACCACCAATGATAGGCGAAGGAATAACAAACACCAACCTTGGAGGATTAGCATTCTACCCAGGAGACGAAATACCAGCAGAATACGCTCCGCCATGGGACATCTTCAACTATAAAAAAATG
>JAHJDK010000014.1 GCA_018812505.1 Nanobdellota archaeon
TAAAGACTCGTACTGAACGTCTATCGTTCACTGCTTGATATAAGGATTTGACTGTCTGAACCATAGTTTGGTTGTGTTAGAAAGTGTTTATAAAAGTTGTTATTGGCTTTGCACAATAAATATAGCAAAACCAAATCCTGCACAAAAATGTGGTTAATTGTTGTACAAAGCGTTGTTATTCTAATTCTGGGTTGTAATATATAATTTATCTTCTTATTTTTTATCATGGTTTTAGCATATGGTGATTGGTTCACACTAATATCCTCGTTTCTCTACTCCCTCCAATGTATTTGTCCATTTCTTTTATTTGGCCTACTAATATTATTCTATCTCTTATTCCAGTTAAAAAGATCATCAGAAATTAATAAAAAAGAACTAAAATTCGAACATAGTAAGATGGTTGTTCCACTAGTTGCTTCTTCGATTAAAAGAAGGAAAGGTTATACTCCAGTGTTCTTTCTATTGAATAATATAAATCCTAAAATGGTCTTTTATGATACCTATTTGGAATATCTAGAAGGCAGGTTCCTATCCTTCAGTCTTTCTAAGAGGGGGTATACTGAGATCGAGAAAGTTGAGGCACATACTCTTTCGGAACCAAAAATACAACTTTACTTCAGGGAGTATGATCTAATTTATGTTGCCATTGTTCCAAATCAACAAATTCTAAAAGGAGTATTAATTTTCCTTCAGAAGAAAGGTTGTATGCTATCCTCCGAGGCAAAGAAAATTATCAAAAAATCCAGTTAAATATTGAATTACAATACTTAAAACAATCTCATTTACATGTTAGGAAGATTAACATTTCCGCCTTGCATCATTTTTTCCATCTTTTTTCTAAATCCACGGTTGTGCTTAAACATATTCATCATTTTTTCCATCTTTTCAAATTGAGATAAAAATTCTCTGACTTCTTTTTCTGTACAACCGCTTCCTTTTGCAATCCTTGCTATCCTATTTGCATTATTTTTCAATATCTTTGCATCTTTTTTTTCCTGCTTTGTCATCGAATTTATCATACATTCAAATTTCTTCAGCTTGTCCTCACTTTGTTGTACCATTTCTTTTGGTACATCAACAGCACCTATCATTGAGAAAACACTACTAAGTGGACCTAGTTTTTTAGCTGCTTTCAATTGTTCATAAAAAGATTCAATTGTAAGTTCTTCTGATTCTATTTTTTTAAGGTCAGTTTCTTTTGATATTTCTTTTATCTTTTCCATTAAGGCTCCGATATCAGGAACACCCAAAAGCCTACCAACAAATTTTTCAGAATTATACACTTCAATGTCAGATGATTTTTCCCCAATACCAACAAATGAAATTTTTGCATTGGATGCTGCAACTGAACTTAATGCTCCCCCCCCTTTACCTGAACCATCCATCTTGGTAACAAAAACACCAGAAAGAGGAACAGCTGCATTGAATTCTGTTGCTTGTTTGCCTGCAATTTGTCCAAGATCAGCACTTATAACAAGGTAACATTCTTCTGGTTTTAATACATCTGCAATTTCCCTTAGTTCTTCTACCAAATGTCCGTCAAATGCACTTCTTCCAGCAGAGTCTACGATTATTACGTCTTCTTTTGCTTTTTTCAGCGCATCTTTTACAATTTTTGCCGGGTTTTTCTCTCCTTTAATCGTATAAAAAGCAGTTCCAACTGTTTTGGAAAGCTGTTCTAATTGTTCCTGTGCTGCAGGTCTATCAGTATCTGCTGCCACAAGACCAACACTCAAGCCTTTTGTTTTATAGAAATGTGCAAGCTTGGCGCAAGAGGTTGTTTTACCACTACCATAAAGTCCAGACATGAGGATTTTGTGTTTATCCAATCTTGCAGTGTAACTTTCTCCCATTAATGACACAAGTTCTTCATAGACAATTTTAGTGACGTGTTCCTTGAGTGTAAGTGCGTCCATCTTTTTTGATTTTAATGCTCTTTCTTCGATTCTTTTTGATAAGGCAAATACTAGCTTTACACTGACATCAGATGATATCAGCACCCGTTGAAGGTCCTTTATCAATGCTCTGACATCATTTTCGTCAACATATGGCCTATTGGTGAGTTTTGCCAATGCTTCTCTGAGTTTTTTACCTAAATCCATTGAAAATCACATTTTCAATACTTGAAATTTTTTCCAAAAAATTCCAATCCATTTTTGTTCACTTGCGGAACCAATGTTCCGCACCTCATTATCTATAGATAAACAAAGGTATTCTGGGTCAAAAGGTTTTTAGCGCCTGCCTTAGCTAGTTTTTTAAACATTTTCGATACATATTTGATCTCAACTCATTTTGATAGTCTAAAAACTATGCTTAATTAGAGGTGTAAAAATGCACTAGCATTTTTACTTAATAATAAA
>JAHJDK010000248.1 GCA_018812505.1 Nanobdellota archaeon
TAATATTTATTTTTTTAGTTTAAATATTTTCTTATAAAAAATCCACTTCGTCAGATCTCACTGTTATCTCTCGTGGTTTTTCTTGGACTTTCGGTTTTATGGGGTTTATGCTTAGTGCTTTTCTTATTGATACTGGTCCGCAGTTCATACATATGAAGAATGGTCCGTATTTGCTTTCTTTTATCATTAGGTACTCTCCGCAAACACATTTCATGTCTGGTAGTGTTTCTTTTTTGTGAATGTTGCAGGTTGGCAGTTTCTGTTCGTTCTTGGTTATTGCTTGTCTGCTGCAGAATACGCAATCGCTATTTGTCATTCAAGTAGTATTTTAACTGCTTGTTTAAAAGTTTTATTGTAAAGAAAAATATGTGCCGTAAACTATTCTTTAGACTTTCATGCTCCATGAAAAAGGAAAGATTTAAATACTATTTATTCTCTATAGTGTTTAACTTTTATAAAAAGAGGGTTAAAAAGGGGTGATAAATTTGGTTACATATTTAGAAGCAACAGGTATTTCTCTGATGGATGTTTTGGCCAACCTATGGTATCAATTTATTCAGTTGTTACCAGGACTAATCGGCGCAGTTATTCTGCTTTTGATTGGTTATTTCTTAGGTGCTTTGTTTGAAGGAATTATCAAAGGAGCTCTATTGAAAGCTGGTTTGGATCATTGGGTAGAGAAACATGAAAGACACCACGCAATTGGTAAGGCTAGTGTCTCAGGCATAATTGGTGGAGCCGCTAAGTGGTACACTCTAGTTTTGTTCTTAGGGCCTGCAGCAGCGCTTATTAATCTTGGAATTATGTCACAATTGTTGTATGACTTGGCAAGATGGTTGCCTCACGTCATCGCTGGTGTGTTGATATTCTACTTTGGACTTATACTTGCTGACATGGCTGAAACTGCTATTGAAAGCCACAACTTCAAATGGAAACACTTCTGGGGTGGACTTGCAAGAGTATTCATCATCTTATTCGTGTTAGACATTGCCTTGAAAGAGATTGGTGTCAACATTATTATTGCTCAATCAACATACTTGATTGTATTAACAGGTATTGTGTTGGCAATTGCACTAGCAATTGGAATAGGATTTGGAACTGCTCTGAAAGATGACGCCAAGAAGATAATAAAGAAGCTTAGTTAGTTTCTTTAATTTTTTTTTATTTTATTTCATTTCTGTTTCTATTTATCTAGAATTCCTATACTTGTAAGATATTCTCTTTTCTCGTTTTCGCTTTCTTGTGTTCTAGAAAAATCTTCTGTTCCCTGTAATACATAGCATAGTGCAGTCCTGATTACTTGTGGACTTATCAGTTCTGATTGCACACATTTTAAAGCTCTGTTTTTCATAAAAGGACAATATACAAAGTTTAGGTTCTGGTTCATGGCTATTTGTGTCATTGCTTCTCTGACTTGTTTTTTATGTTTTTCAGGTTTTTCTTTGTCTTGATATCCATTTTGGAATTCTCTTGAATCTCTTAATCCTCCTTCTATAATGTATTGTAGGGGAATGCTTATTTTATGACCAAATCTTGCAATTGTTTCTTTAACTCTTTTTTGCAGTTCCAGATTGTCAAGGTATGATGCTTCTCCGAATCCCAGTTCGTCAAGTGTCTCTAAAACATCGTTCATATATTTGGGGAATATTGTTTGTTATTTAAAGATTTACTACGGAAATATTTCGGTTTTTAATTAAAAAAATATTTAAAAGAGTATCTTCTCTTGCTTGGTATGGGGACTTTTGATGATATTCTTGGACATGGTGAATCATTGATTAGAAATGAGAATGCTTTGGACTACGATTTCATACCTAAATTACTGCCTCATCGTGAGCAGGAACAGAAGCAGATAGCTTTTGCAATTAAGCCATTGCTTGAAAAGAGGAATGGTAGAAACTTGTTCATGTTTGGGAAACCTGGTGTGGGTAAAACTGTGTCTGCTAAGCACGTGTTGAAGGAGATGGAAGACAAGTATGATGATGTATATTCTGTTTATGTTAATTGTTGGCAGCAGAACACCAGCTACAAGGTTGCAGTTGCTATTTGTGGTCAGCTAGGTTTTAAGTTTGTTCAGAACAAGAACACCACAGAATTATTTGGAGTAATAGCTAGAATAGTTAATGATGCTTCAGCAGTGTTTGTGTTTGATGAAGTTGACAAGGTTGAAGACGTTGATTTCTTGTATCACTTGTTGGAGCAGATTTATAGGAAGACTTTATTGTTGATAACTAATTATGGGGGGTGGCTGACTAATCTTGATGAAAGAGTCAGGTCTAGGTTGACTCCTGAGCAGATA
>JAHJDK010000015.1 GCA_018812505.1 Nanobdellota archaeon
CCGCTGCAACTTCTATAGGTGTGGATAGCATGTCAGCAATGCCAAGGAATGTGTTTAGAGCAGACCATCCATTTATATTTGTAATTCAAGAAAGAGATACAGAAAATATCTTATTTATGGGAAGGGTTGTTGATCCGACTACAGAATAACTTAAACAATGATTCTTTTTAATTATTATAGCGATAAAAAAAAAATTATAAATTTACTTCCCTTTAAAGGCAGTAATAATCAATTCACATAATCCCCCTAATCAAATTATTCTCTGCTCTCCTGAGAATTTCATGAGCAGTCGTATGGTCAATTTTAAAATGCAAAGCAACATCTTTCAAGTTTATCTTTCTTGGGTACTCGTAGTAACCATTATTTTTTGCAAACTCAAACAATTCTCTTTGCTTATCAGTAATTTTTTCGACAGCTTTCATCATGAAGATGTTCTTCAGAGATACTTGTTTCAATGAAAGAAGCTTAAAATAATCAGTCTCTTCATTTTCAGACATAGCCAACATGAGTTTTTGCAAATGACTTTTTTCCCAACTCATTATTTCACCATATTCAATGTTGCCTGTGTGTTTTACTGGTTTAAAGAAAAACAAGAAAGGATTATACACTGCAGTGTAATACTTCATATTAGTTGACATTGTAGATTGTGTAAAAACTGTATTATGACTCATTCTTTCAAATCTTAAAGAGATTGTGCGAAGATAATCCAGGTATTCTTGAACATTCTTTGTATCACCTTCAACAGTGTGGATTGCGGAAACATGCAAAACACCATCTTTAATATAATGACTCAATGTTTGACTATACAAAACCACTTTTAGTTCATCTGCTTTTGGCAAATACTTACAGTCTTTATGCCTGAATTCGTATTTGATATACCACATTTTATTTGAAGAAGACATCAGAATATATAAAACTTTCTAAAACCCCCTATATATAGGGGATTAATATTAAATAATTTTCTTTATTACTTTTTTTCATGAATACAAAAAAAGAAGATGATCTTGAAGAAAGAATCAAAAACAAACACAACTTAGTGAACACATTCAAAAATCAAGTCAGCGAATACATCATAGACACTACATCCAGAATATTTTATTATATCCCTACAATTGGAATGATTGAACTAATGTGTGGTCTCGAATCAAATGAAATTAAGAAATCAAGGTTTGCGGCGCTTGTAATGAGCACATTTCTAGGAGTAACCCATAAATACACTAGAAAATTATCCGCAAAAATCCATAAAGCAGATGTTTACTCATCATTAGAGTTAAAAAGAAAATCAGACAGGAGAGCAGGATTCGTTGTCGGCTTGGCATCATATCTGATAGCAATAAGTTATTCTGGAGTGCCACTAAAAGAAGCAGGATTGTCAACAGTTTTAACAATGTCATACGCCCTATTAACAGGACATATTTTTGGCAGTTTTCATGATTGGTATAGACAAGAGTTTGGTCGAAAAGGAATACTTTATCAAAATTAGTATACAAATATACACACCAGTATAGAAATATTTATAAATAAGTTGTTTCATCAAATAATATATGCTCTGTAATTGTTGTAATCATGGTATGAAAGAAGTAGACAATGTTAACAGCGGAAACTGCGTTTTCAAAACATACCAATGCCTGGCATGTACTAACCGCATAACAAAATGTGAAGGATTCTGGAATTAAAACACCATTCTACAGTAATAGATAAAGTTTAAATAAAAACAAACTAAAACAATAAACATGCAAGAGCAATCCATATATTTATATTTTAACAACTTATCAACCAATGAAATAACCGCATGGATAAGCATAACACTAGGAATCATACTAATCATAATTGGGCTGTTATTATAGGATACTGTTGCATTATCGTCACCTTTAAATATTTGAACGTCTTTCTTTCTTTTTGAGGTGATAGTATGTCTATCAAATGTCCCAAATGTCAATCTCAAAATATTGTCAAAAAGGGTTTTCGTAAAAATTGTTTTGGTAAGAAACAGAAGTATTATTGCACATATTGCTCAAGTTGGTTTGTTGAAGATAATGGTTTTAAGAAGATGAGATTTAAACCAGAAATTATTACGCGTGCAATTCATATGCATAATGATGGAATGTCGCTTTTTAAAGTTAAGACTCATCTCTGGCAATATGACAAAATAAGAGTAACAAGGGGAACGATAAGTAGATGGGACAAAAAGTATGCTCTTTTTTTAAAATCCAGTACACAAATCGGTAAAGCCAAAACTTAAAGGGAGACAACACCTTGATGAAAAGTACATCAAAGTGAAAGGAGAGAATGACCATTACGACTTAAATTGTATTGACCATAAAACAAAGTACATTACTGCTCATCTCTTCGTCGAGAAACGCACTTTGCCAAAGTGTGTAGAATTTCTTTCTCAGATTAAAGAAACTTGTTATGAGCAGATACTAGAAATCTACAAACGTGAGAAACATAAGCCAAGAAAGAAAAAGAAATTAATTGCTTTTGTGTGTGATGGGTTTGAAAACTACAGAAATGCATTTAACAAATTGTTCTTTAAAGTTGCTAGACTTCGTTTTGGTGTTCCCATCAAAGCGAAGGTTGGAGGATTAAAACACAACAATAATCCAATTGAACGAGAAAATGGAAATATTAAAGACCGTATTAAGATTATGCGAGGAGGATTTGGAAGCTTTGAAGGAGCAGAAGCATTCCTTAACATAAGACATATCATTCACAATTTTGTAAATCCACACCAAAGCCTAAAAGGAAAAACACCAGCAGAGATAGCTGAAATTGATTTAAAACTGGGAAGGATGAAACTGAAAAACCTCATAAAATACCAATCAAAACAAAAGATGACGAAGACGTAACAGTATCTTATTATAGTACGTAAAAAGTTAGGTTTGTGTTGTTCTTAGATTTTGGAATAGGTTTTGTCCTTGTAATTTCCATGTGTGAAGCACGGAAATTACTACATCAATCCATCTTTTTCCTTTCCAGTTTCTATAACAGCCTATTGTTTTTC
>JAHJDK010000249.1 GCA_018812505.1 Nanobdellota archaeon
AGCGATAACAAAGGAAATAATAAGAGACTCTGAAAAGTTTATGAAACAAATAATAGAAAAGTATAAATAATAAAGAGTTCTGATTTAAACTTATGAGCGGGAGAAGAGGTTTGTTAGTAGTAATATTATTTATAATTCTTAGTTTCTTTGTAAGCGCAGATGATAGAAGTGATTGTAATAATAATGGAGGTATTTGGTGTGACAACATAAATGTTTGTGTTAATAAATATCAGGAGAACAATGGAGAATGTGTTATTTTATTTAATCAAAATGTTGACACTAAGTCTATGGATGAAATCAAATATGCTTTTAATATTTTAATTATTAAGGAAGGAAAAACATTGTATTTTGGCAATTCTCAAGCACCTTCTCAGAAATGTACTGCTGGAGGGAATGGGGGAGAAAGAAGTGGGGATTGGGGTTCATATAGTGCTAGAGGGCATGGTGGTGATGGTGGATATGGAGGTTGTTTATTTGAAAAAGGCAAAGACGGTTATGAAGGAGAAGCAGGAATAAATACTGGTAATGATGGTGGTGATGGTGGCTTTCTTGGTAAATATGCTGGTGCAAATGTTTTATTAGAAGTTGATTATTTAGAGATTAATGGGATTATTTCTGTTTCAGGTTCTGGAGGTGGTTCTGGTACTGAAGGTAATCTAAGATGTTTTGGTGTTGGAAAAACAGATGCTCCGGGAGCTGGTGGCGGAGGTGCCGGAGGAAATGGTGCAGGAAAAATCAACATTGATGTTAGGATTTTGAATGGTTCAGGATTAATAAACGCAAAAGGTGGTTCTGGAGGTTGGGGATTAGATGCAGGACATAGTGAGGATAGTAATGGTTGTAGTGTTTCACCAGATGATTGTGATTGTGATGATTGGAACACTCCTGAATGTTCGGGTGCTGGTGGAGGTGGAGGTGGAGGTGTTGGAGGTGTAATTATAGTTAATGCAACAGGAGTTAATACTCATTTCTCACAATTTGATGATACATCTATTTATAATAATAGAGGTGGTGCAAAAGGTTCTTTTGATGGTATTGTGTGTCATCCAGGAGCTTCAGGATATAAAGGCAGTGATGGTCCTCTTGTTAATTCAGATGTTCAAGGAGAAAATGATTTTATTGTTTGTAATAATGGTAAAGATGATGATTTTGATGGACTAATTGATATGCAAGATAGTAGTTGCTACAACCTCTCAACAAAAGGAGGTATTTGTCCTGATAATCAAGGTCTTATTGTTAATTTTGAGAGTTTGTCTTTGGATTATGCTAAGAGTTTTAATGGCTCTGATGGTTGTTGTGGAGATGATGGTCTTATTTGTGAAACTGTTATTTCTTCTGAATCTATAGTTGTTCCACAAAATATGTGTGATCCTAGTAATTGTGGTTTGAAATGCGAAGAAAGAGCAGTGACTAATTATTGTGTTGCATTAGGGTACAATGGATATGTTGTTGATTCAATGGTTTGTGACGGTCAGAATCACTATCAAGGTAATTGGGCTGATAATGATGATAATCCTTTAACACATAATTGTGGTATATCTGGTTCTGATGAGTGGGTTATTTCTTTGAATTGTAGTTTTCCAGAAATAGTATGTGAATTTAAACCTTTGATTGGTTATGACTATACTTATGTCTCTGATAATTCAAGATATTTCTGCAGTAATGATTATGATACTACTTCTAAAGGCATAGATTCCTCTGTTTCTGCTAGTTGGCATTGGTGGGATGCTCAGGGAGTGAATGCTTTCAAGATACACGAAACTAATGTTTCTAATAACTTTTATGATTTCATTAGCAACGGCGGTGAGTGGTTTGCTTGCGATGCTTCTGGCGATGCAGACGCTATGTTTGGAGATTTATCATCTGATAATTATGTTGATGAGTACAAGACTTTTAGACCTAAAGTGAATAAAGAAGGACAAGTTGCTTGTTCTGATACTTTACAGGATTTACCTGGTTGGGAAGGTACGAGTGATTGCAATCCTGATGATAATGATGGAATTGCTTGTGGAGTCAATCCTGGTTATCCTTATTGTAAAACAGATAGTGAAGGTAATCCTCTATCTCATCTACTTTTTTTCGAAAATTTTCAGTATTCTTGTGGACAATTTTGTTTTAATGAATCAGGTAAACCTTTAAAGGATTGGATTAGTAGTAATCAAGGTGTTAATACTGGAGAATCTGTTTTTTGTTTTTTGTTTCCTGATATATGTGAGAATAATCTTTTTACAAATAATTTAAATAGTGGTAGTTATGAAATTTTTAAGTCTGAGTGTGGAAAAACACTTACTTGTTTAGGGGGTCTTTTTAGGGGTTCTTGTAATGATCTTGATGGAGATTTTTGTAAAAATGATGATGAATACTGTGAAGGTGGTGTTTTTGTCAAGTCTTTAGATAGTGAATATAAAAATTTTTCCTGCTGTTATAATCCAAATGGTGAAGCTTCCTGCAAACAGCTAGATGATGACTTATGTGTTGAGAAAGGTGGTTTGCTTGGTGATTCATCAGATTTTTATTGTTCTGGAAGAACTGTTAATGAAAATTGTTGTTTTGAGGGTAAATGGCAGCCATACTTAAACGCACAGGATTATTTTGGAACTCACTTTATTCCAGAGTCAAAATTTATTTGTTATGACTCTTTTTCAGGTTCTACTTTCGCAGAGTGTTGTGGAGATTCTGCAAGTTGTAAAAATATTGATTCTCCATTGCATGGTGATGCAGAGAATTTGAAGTATAAGTATTTTGGTGCAGGAGCGACTTTTCACACTTTAAACAATTATGATGTAGTTTTTGGGCATTCTGTTGTTGACAAAGCAATAGTTAGTAATAAAGTAATAGATGTTAATCCTTTTGCTTTATACATAAGTCAACGTGATTGGTCTGGTTTTGATTACTTTGTTTTTGATATTGGTTATAATGATCCTGCAAATATTGGTGAGGTTATTCTTTCAGATATGCAACGTAATGAAGAACATTATAATATCTTAGATTATTCAAAGGCTGCAAACACAGCTTATAGGTGGCATAGAGTAATGATACCCCTAAATCTACAACAATCTACACTTAATTATTCTAACATAGTTTGGCCAAAGATTAAGGTGTCTGCTACTCTTGATATGGGTGGCGTTGATATGATTATCGATAACATCCACTTATACTCTGATGACAACGCAGAAGGTGAGAAGTCTTTGAATTATTATTGTTCTGGTGATTGGGGTTCTTGGATTGGTAATCTTGATGGTGAGTCAGATGTTGGATTTAACAGGTCTTCGACTGTTGCAGAGTCAGGTCCTTATCATTCTGCTTGTGAGGCTCAAGGTCCTTTTGACTGGACTGGCCTAAGGTGTTGTGGTGATGACTCTTGGCCAAACACTTATGGTGAGTTTTATAATGATACAAGGCATGGCTGTTATAATGGAACAACTGTTTATAATGATTGGATGTTGGCAAATGCCACCAACGACAAATCTTTTTACAATAATTACTTGTTGTTCTATGAGGAGACTTTCTGGATTTGTGGCGACGAAGCTTATAATCAACACTTTAAAGATGTAAAGCAATCTTTTGACGGAGACATATCTAGTATTTCTTTACCTGTTAACATTTCAACTTATTTTGAATCCAGGGGTTCTTGGTACTGCGACCCGAGCGAGGGTTGGGTTTATATTAAGGATGCTAATAAGATGAAGATAATAGCTTCGACACTTCAGGATATGGCTAAAGATGACTCTTCTTATATTTTACATTGTGGAGAAACAAGCACTGTGATGAATTTTGAAGAGAGTCCTTATGGGGTTACAGATAATTATGTTCCAACTGATAAGTTTTGTGTTTTAAAGAGAGGTGATGGTTCAATAATTTTAGGAACAAGTGTTCCCAAGAAGAACATGACTGCTTTCTTGAATCAAAACTTGCAATCATTTCATCCGTTTGATGATGAACATGAAGTAGTTTATACTTGTAATTTTGACAACTCAGTTGTTTTTGATAATGAATCTTTCTTCAGGACTTGCGAAAATGTTGGTGATTGGTTAAACGCTTCATACAATCCTTACTTCGGCATAGTTATATTTGGTTTGCAAGAGTCAACTCATTCAGAAGGGTTCTTTGGATTTTTTGTTAATATGTGGAAAGGATTAACTTCTTTCTTTAAAAACTTGTTTTCAGAATCAATTGATGATGAGTCAACATCAATGTCTATTCCTATTAATGTTAATCAGTCTTCTTTAGAAGAGTTGTATATTAAGAATTCTTCAAATAAGCTCATTAGAGGTTCTAGAGACAAAGATGTTATAGTTGTTGAATATATTGGTTTTAATGATGTTTCATTCTTAAAAGGTTTGACAAGTCAATGGTTTAATCAATCAAAAAAAGATAGTGATTTGTTTGATGTTGTGCTTGAATCAATCAATGAAATATCAATTTTAAAAATAAATGGAACTGACAATGTTTTAATAAATAATTTTCCCTGGGAGTTCTTAACCTCAAACCTTAAATTTAATTAATAAAATTTATATAGTCTTATTCTTAATACGTTTTCATGAGACAAGCTCGTTTTGCAGGTGTTTTTTATGAGAAAGCAGAATCTTTGCTTATTAGACAGATAGAGGACTGTTTTTTGCATGAAAGAGGTCCTGGAGCATTACCATCAAATAAGATAAAAAGCTCTTTGAAAGCTGTTATAGTGCCTCATGCGAGCTATTTATACTCAGGTCCTTGTGCTGCTTGGGGTTACAAAGCGATTGCAGAGTCTGAAATGCCTGATTTGTTTATACTGATAGGTCCTAGTCATCATTATAATGAGTCTGGTTTTTCAATGGAGACTTACGAAACACCTTTAGGATTGGTCAGAGTTAAACAAGACTTTGCAAGAAAACTTGCTGAAAAAGGCAATCTTAAACAGAATGAAAATCTTCATGATGGTGAACATTGTTTAGAGATTCAAATTCCTTTCTTGCAATACATTTACAGAAAGAATCCTGAAAAAATAAG
>JAHJDK010000250.1 GCA_018812505.1 Nanobdellota archaeon
AATGTATAGAACCAAAGAAGGTGATGTATTCTCCCTCATAGATTTTATTAACTCTCAAAATGCTGAAGTTTTTTTGTTCACCAATCAAACATTAATAACGCCTAAAACTGCAGGAATCCTGTTTAATAAAAATGTTACAGTTATAGGTAAACAAAACACGCTTGATCCTGAAAAGCAGGCAAAATTCTTTTGTAAAACACCAAACGCTCAAGAAAGATTAAGTGAAGGTTTAGAAAATCTGATAAATGCAGGATTCAATAAAGTTCATCCCTCCAGATTAGCTTTGCATTCAGTTATTCTCTCTGCAAATTATGATGAACTCCCAAAGATGTGGAGACAATGGAGAAGACAAAACATAATACCCTATGTTCAAGTAACTGTTCCGCCACCAGATCCACAATCTCAAAGAGCATTCTTTGAAAATGATTATGTCGCACCAGACAAATTGCGAAAGCTGTTTGAATCATTTCTTAAAATAGATGAAACTGAATTTGGTTATACTTGGGATGTTGTAAAAACATATCCTATACCTGTTATGGGTTGTTCAGTAGCGTTAAGTGGTTGTGGAATAACACCTACTGGTGATGTACAAATTTGTTCCTATACAGAAAGTTCATTAGGTAATGTTAAGAGAGAAAGTCTAATTGATATAATGAAATCAGAAGAAGTAAGAAAAATTAGAAGATATAAATATGAAGAGATGAATTCAGGAAATCTTTATGGTTGCAGATGCATAGCTTTTGCTTTGAAAGATAGATACTCAATAGACCCTATTTTTAAAGAATTTGAACATTCAACACATTGAATGATTAATCATCTTTTTATATAAATTTTAATTCCCATAGAATATGAATGTTAAAGAACAAGAGAAGCTTTCGAACTTAGTATGTCTTATTATAGAAAAACAATTTAAAGAGTTTGATGAAAGTAAACTAAATGAATTGTTTAGAGGATACTTGTCAGATAAGAGGTCTGTGACTTTCACAAATTATTATCATGAAACTGTTTTAGACAAACAAAAGATTAATTTTGGCACCTTTAGTTATCAATGGGCATTGCATTTAAGAAAAAAACACATAGAGTATCTTGATGAGAACTATGAGCTGATAAGAAAAAAAATACTTGAAGAAAAAGATATTTACTCTTTTTTTAGGCAGTATGGTATAGATCAAGATGGAAGACAAAACAAGTCTTTTTGTTGCAAACTTTTTCATACCTTCTTGCCAAAAGAATTCATTCCTCTCGATAATCCTATAATGAAAAATTTCAAAACTGAAATCAAAAAGAAAAACAAAATTACTGAAATGCATTTTCTTGAATGGGAAGATGTTATTAGGCACGAGTATATTCAATTTAGCTCTAAAAATAAATCAAAAATTAATCTGATAATAAAACTGTTGTTAAAAAAAGAATTTTCTTTCTTCAGAGTGAATGAGTTGTCTGATATAAGATTGTTGGACTTGATTTATTGGTATAACCTTAATCGGAAAATTTAGTTTTCATTTGTCTAATAATTTTCACAACTTTTTTATATTATTATTCTTATAATGTATTTATGAATGTTGAACAAGAAGTAAATATTATTAAGGAACGAAATAAAAAAGTCGAACTTGACAAGGCTTGGGAAACTTGTTGGACGAGAAAGATTATAATTGCAATATTGACTTACATTGTTATTGTAATATTCTTCTACTTTGCAGGTTTGTCAAAACCTTTTGTAAATTCAATAGTTCCTGCTTTGGCATTTGTGTTGTCAACTTTCACTTTACCTTTTTTCAAGAAAATGTGGTTAAGAAATAAATAATTACTTCTTCAATTCTTTTTTTATTATTTCAATGAATTTTTTGAAATCTTTTTTCTTTACGCAGGCACCACAGGCGTAGTCATGCCCCCCGCCGTATCCTTCAACTTGTTCCAGTGCTTTTTTCAGTATTGGATGCACTTTCTTGGTTGCGCTTCGCAAGGACATCTTGACTTCTTCATTTCTTTCACGTCCTATTATTATGAATTTGTCAGGGTGTTTATGCAATAACTCATTGCTTAGCTCACTTGTTACTGCAGTGTTATTATCGTTGTATGTGAACAATAGTAGTTTACTCTTTGTTACCTTTACATTTTCTAGTATTTTCTTGTATTCATCGTAGAATTTTTGAAATCTCTTGTATACAAATGCTCCTTGAGGTGTTGTCTGGTCTGTTATTTCTCTAGGGTCTCTTATTCTTGTCAGTATCTTGACTATTTTCATTGCTTCTCTTGCGCTTCCTTTTATACTGAAAGATATTATTCTTGCAAGCAACCCTGTTTTTGTTTCGAAAAGTGCATCGTCTGGCTTCTTGATTTTCTTGTCCATAAAGTCAGGGTATTGTTTTATGAATTCGTCTTTTAAATCTGTAATCTGCCAGTCAGCAACGCATCCAACCATTCCTGTCCATAAGCTTTTCTTCACAATCTGATATGTCCAGTAACTCACTGCACGATTATCATTTTCATCGTGTAATCTTGGGTTGTAATATTCAACTTTTTTACGCTCAACTACAGGATGATGATCTATCCAGATAACTTTTTGATTTATCTTGTCTAAGAATTCTTGGTGAACATTAGCAATATCTAATATTACAACTAGGTCTGGTTGGTATTCGTCAACTTTTCTGATTAGTTCTTCTGTTAGCTGGTGCCCTGTTTTTAAGATAACTCCTTTTCCGTCGCCTTTATACTTGTAAAACTGTACAAAAGAACACACTCCATCAGGATCATCGTCAAAGAAGAATATTGGTCTTGCACTTTCATCAAGCGCTTTCTTTATATTTTTAATTTCTTTTGTTGTTAAACTCATTTATCATGTGAAAAGTTGTTGTTTTAAAAAGTTTACTGGGAACTAGAGCTTATTTCTTCTTTTTAACAACTTTTTTCCTTTTTCCCTTTATTTTTTTGTCAAGGTCGTATTCTGCGTAGAATATATCATCACTTTTGATTATTTTAAAGCCTCGTTTTTCAAACATGTGCAGCATTATGTGATTGTCAGGCAGGATGTTTGCGTATACTTTTTTTATAGCTCTTTTCTTAGCAATTTCAAGTATGTAATCTGTAAATTTGTTGCCTAGACCTTGATTTTGCCATGGATCCGCTATTACTATTGCGAATTCTGCTGTATCATTGTATGGGTCTGCTATTAGTCTGACGACACCTGCCATCTTTTTCTCGCCTTTTTCTTTTATCTCTGCAACTATGGCTATCTCTCTATCATAATCATTTTGTGTGTATCTTACTAATAATTCGTGTGATATATCTTTTATCATTTGAAAAAATCTGAATCTCTGGGTTTCTTCAGAGAATTCTTTGAACATCTTCGCTTCTAAGGGTTCATCTTCTGGTCTTATAGGTCTTAGTGTTGCTATTTTTTTGTTTTTCATCTTGTACTTTGTTACATACTCTTTTGGGTATGGAGAGATGACTAGGTGTGAATAGGGTTTTTGTTTTGATTTTGTTTTCTTGTCAAGTATAACTTTTGCATCTAGCACTGTTCCTCCTTTTTCATCGACTGAGAATGGGTTTATGTCAATCTCTTTTATTTCAGGAAAATCCATTACAAGGTATGCAAATTTGTATAGTAAGAATTGTATTGCTTTTAAGTCAACTCCTTTGGTTCCTCTGAATCCTTTTAATAGTTCGTAAATCTTTGTTTCTTCAATCAGTCTCATTGATAATGCCATGTTTAGTGGTGGTAGTCCTATGTTTGTGTCTTTGAATATTTCTACTGCTACTCCTCCCATTCCAAACAATATGACTGGTCCGAATATCTTATCTTTCTTGCAGCCAATCAATAATTCATATTTTTTTGAAGCCATCTTCTCAATTGTTACTCCTTTAATGTCTGCTTTTGGAGCTTTCTTCTTAACGCTTAACATTATTTCTTTGAACGCTTTCTCAACTTCTTTATCACTTTTTAGCTTGAGTTTTACTCCTCCAACATCTGTTTTGTGTGTTATATCTGGAGAATTTATCTTCATAGCTATTGGAAAACCAATTTTTTTAGCTATTGAAACAGCTTCTTTGCTGTTCTTGGCTTTTTGGCTCATCGTAACTGGTATTTCATAGTTGCTGAGAAATTTCTTCGCTTCAGAATCATTCAACACATATCTTTTGCTTTCAATAATCTTTTTTATTAATTTTCTATTCATATTTGTTTTAGGTTTGAATGCGTGTGGTATGGTTGCAGGTGTTTCGTAGAGTAACTCTAAGTTTTTTGAGTATCTGTGCATGTCAATAAAACTTTTTACAGCTCTTTCAGGACTATCATATACTGGTATGCTGGCTTTCTCTAAGATTTTTGTTCCTTTGCTGACGTCTTCTCCTCCCATCCACGAAGCTAGTATTGGTTTCTTGCTTTTATTTGGTATTTTGGTTATTGTTTTTGCAACTTTTTCTGGGTCAGTCATTGATTGTGGTGTTAATATAACTAGTATTCCGTCAATGTTATCATCTTTTAGGCAGATTTCCATTGCTCTTTGATATCTCTCACTATCTGCGTCTCCTATTATATCTATTGGGTTGCGTTTGCTCCATGTTGGCGGTAGAAACTTGTTTAGTTCTTCAATTGTTTTTTTTGATAGTTTTGCTAATTCTCCACCATTTTTTATTAGGAAGTCTGTTGCTATAACTCCTGGTCCTCCTGCATTTGTAATCATTGCTAATTTGTTACTATCAGGTATTGGTTGCATAGATAGGTTTTCTGCGTTGTCAAATAATTCTTGGATTGTGTCCACTCTTATGATGCCTGCTCTTTTGAAGGCTGCATCGAATACCGCGTCATCGCCTGTTAGTGTTCCTGTGTGTGACATTGCTGCTTTTGCTCCTTCTGAACTTTTTCCTGCTTTAAGAACTATGATTGGTTTGGTCCTGGCAAAAGCTCTTGCTGCACTCAAGAATTTTCTTGCGTCAGATAATGATTCCATATAGATTATTATACTGTTTGTTTCTGGGTCGTTTCCAAAGTAGTCTATTAAATCATGAAAACCTATGTCTATCATTGATCCTAATGAAACAAAGTAGCTGAATCCAACGTTTTGGTTTATTGACCAGTCAAGGATTGCTGTTCCTAACGCTCCGCTTTGTGATATGAAAGCTATTTTTCCGGACAATGCCATTTTGTTGCTGAATGTAGCGTTGAGGTTTAAACTTGGTTTTATGAATCCCAAGCAGTTAGGTCCTAATATTTTCATATCATGTTTTTTTGCGCTTTCTAGTATTTTTTTTGTTCTTGCAAGTCCTTCTTTGCCTGCTTCTTTGAAACCTGCGGATATTATTATTATGCTTTCAACTTTTTTACGTCCGCATTCCTCAACTATGTCTGGAACTGTTATTGATGGTGTTGCGATTATTGCCAAGTCTATTTTGTCATTTATTTTGGATATTGACGGATAGCATTTCACTCCCATAACACTTGGTCTTTTAGGATTTACTGGATATACTATTCCTTCGTATTCGCTTCCGATTAGATTTTTTATTAATGCGTATCCAACGCTGTTCTTGTTAGTGGTTGCTCCAATTACTGCTATAGTTTTTGGTTTAAACATCGAGTCAAGTTTTTCTAAGCTCATAATATTCACCTTTTTAAGTTCCAGTACTTTGAAAGATTATGTTCTAGTAATGCCATTCTTCCTTGAAATTCTTGTATTGTTATAAATTTTGAGTCTGTCTTTGCTTCTTTGAATCGTTGTTTTTTTCCGTTTATTCCGTCTAAAAAATTATACACACATTTTGGTAATATATCTATGTTGTATCCTCCTTCTAGTGTTGCGAAAACATTTTTGAATTCTTTTCTGATGATTTTTCCGAGCCAGTAATAAGTGTTTATTGATAATCTTAAATCCAGTAGCAAGTCGTATTGGTGTGAGTCAAATCCTGCTGATAATGCTACAATGTCTGGTTTGAATTGTTTTGCTATTGGTATTATTTTTTTGACTGCTTCAATGTATATGTCGTCTCCTGCTTCTGGTGGTAGTGGAACGTTTACTGTGTAGCCTTTTCCTTTTCCTTCTCCTATCTGATTTTCTGTTCCTGTGTTTGGGAATGCAGGGAATTGATGTAATGACATGTATAGTACTTCTTTTGTGTTGTAGAAATGTTTTAATGTTCCATCTCCAGCGTGTCCATCAAAGTCAAATATTAGCACTCTTTTTCCTTCATTCAAAAGCTTTTTTGTGGCTATTGATATGTTGTTGAATATGCAGAATCCACTTGATCTGTCTGGATGTGCGTGGTGTCCTGGTGGTCTGACCAGTGCAAAATCATTTTTTTCGCAGGCTTTGATTGTGGCTCCTACTGCGTGTATTGCTGTTTCATAAGTTTTTTTTGACACGATTGTGTCTGGGTCTGTATGGCCTTCTTTCAAGCACATCTTTTTTACGTAGTCAATATATTTTTTTGTGTGAAATAGTTTTAGATATTCTTCTCCGTTAGGGACCTCTGTTTCTTTTATGTTTCCAAATACTTCTAATCTTTTTTTGTTTTCAGGATGCATGCCTGTGTCATGTTCCAAGAATTTTGAATTGTATATTAATTTCATTTCTGCTCTTAAAGTACTTGTATGACTATTTAAAATTTTCTGACATCCTTTCAAAAACTTTATAACCTTTTGTTCGTTTTTTGTTGAATATGACTTTTAAGCTAATTTGTTTTGATATGGATGGTGTTATTTTTGAGTTCACCAATTTTTGGATGGAGTTACACAAGGTTTTTGATACTTATGAGGAGGGTAAAAAGCTCTCGGATTTATATCTGGATTCTGATTATGAGAAATTAGTTAGTGAGGTTGTTGGTGAACTTTGGAAAGGCAAGGATGCAAAGTCTTCACGCTGCGGGCCACGGCAAGACTGACGGGCTGGCTTGTGGCGTCGTGTTCTACCATCGCGACAACGGCGGCGGCCATGCTATCTGTTGGGTAGTCACCGAGATCAATGGCCAGCAAAAACTCATTTACATCGAACCCCAAACCGGAGAAGAGCTATGCCTTTCAAGACAGGAATCCGAATCGCGTTGGTTTGTCTATGCCTGATGCTCGCGCAGGGCTGCACTACGAGTCATGCACCACAGGGCATAGTCTTGCCGACGCCCGACAACGCAACTGAATATCCACCGATAAGGTATGTAGAGGAGTGAGCCATGGCCGGACCGATAGACGAAGCATTACACCGCACCCTTGCCCGCGCTGAACGTGCAGGCTGTACGCCTGAAGGCCATTCATCCATCGTAGAGGGCATGACCCAGATGGGCGATCGGCTGATGTCTATCGACGTGACTATGGGTAGCATGGACGATAAGATGGATCAGGTCATTGCGGCTTTCGACGTGTTGTCAAAGCGCAGTCCTACCATACCAACTGCATCCAAATGGATTGCTGCGCTTGGCACTTTCGTGTCCGGCATCGTGGCTGGAATAATGAGCAGGAATTCTCCATGATCGGCCAATGGCTCAACGGCGAGGAGGGCGTTGGCTGGAATCTTTTTTACAAAGACGTAGAGCGATGGGGATGGTTCTGGACAAAGACGATCTACGAGTTTGACTTGCTCTATCCGAATCCTCTGACGTG
>JAHJDK010000251.1 GCA_018812505.1 Nanobdellota archaeon
AAGCAATGGAAATGATGCAATCAGGAGAAATAGATATAACAAGCTTTCCAAGCGAAATAATGAAGATGAAAGAGATAATGTCAAAACTAACTGTTGAAGGAAAAATAAAAACTCACAAAGAAGAAATCAGCAAGATAATGAAAAAAACAAACGAGGAACTGCTAAAAATAAAATGACTAACAAAAAAGACATAATAATAGAATTAAAAGATGTGTGGAAAACCTATATGATGGGAACTGTTGAAGTACACGCACTAAGAGGACTTTCATTACAAGTAAAAAAAGGAGAATTTCTAGCAATAATGGGTCCTAGTGGAAGCGGCAAAAGCACAGCCATGAACATGATAGGATGCTTAGACGTGCCAACAAAAGGAGAGATATACCTATCAGGACAAGACATAGCCCACATGACAGAATCAAACCTAGCACAGATAAGAGGTAAAAAAATAGGATTCATATTTCAAACATTCAACCTATTAAACACCTTATCAGCAAAAGAAAACGTTATGATACCTATGAGATTCCAAAATTGCCCTGCAGACAAAATAGATAAAAAAGCAGACGAACTACTAACACTGGTAGACTTAAAAGAAAGATCAGACCACAAACCAAACGAGATGAGTGGAGGACAACAACAAAGAGTTGCAATAGCAAGATCACTATCAAACGACCCAGAAGTAATACTGGCAGATGAACCAACAGGAAACTTAGACAGCGAAACAGGAATGAGAGTGTTGGACTTTCTTAAGAAGTTACATAAAGAAAAAGGAACAACAGTGGTAATGGTAACTCACGACAGAAAAGTAGCGGAACAAGCAGACAGGATAGAATATTTGGAAGATGGTAAAATAATAAAAACAGTCAATGGTAATAATGAAAAAGAAAAAGGTGATAAAAAATGAATAAAATAATAACCATAGCAATAATTGCTTTGATGTTAATCATACTAAGCAATGTAAGCATAGCTGCTGATAGATCATATCTAACAGCCACACTAATGAAATACGAGCCCCAACCAGCAGAACCAGGCAAGTATGTAAAAGTATATGTTAAACTTGAAAACACAGGAACAAAAACCGCCGAAAATGTGATGTTAGAAGTGATTCCTGAGTTCCCATTCAGTCTCGATCCTGGAAAATCAAACCAAAAATATATAGGATTACTTGGAGGCTCAAAATTCCACGTTGCAGAATTCAACCTAAGAGTTGATGAAAACGCAGTTGAAGGAACAAACAAGTTAAAAATAAAATACAGTCTAGACAAAGAACAAACAAGCTGGGCAGAGAAAGAACTAGATGTAAGCATACAAACTGAAAACTCTGTCTTATCAATAACTGATATACAAACAGAACCAACAGAACTTATTCCTGGAAGCACCGGAACAATCCAAATCGAAATAGAAAACATGGCAAACGCTTACCTATCAGACATAACAGTATCCTTAGATTTATCATCTGATAATTTGCCATTTGCACCAATGAATTCAGCATCAGAAAAGAATTTTTACCAACTAAAAACAGGCGCTAAAGAACAAGTCTCTTTCAACATAATAGCATACCCTGATGCAGAAGCAGGAATATATAAAATACCATTAACAATAACCTATAATGATAATGTTGGGAATGATTACAGCAAGTCAGACATTGTAGGAGTAATCGTTAATAGTGAACCAGAAATAAAAGTCGTTGTCGATAGCACAACATTATTAACAGGACAATCGACAGGAGAAGTTGTATTGAAGATAATTAATAAAGGATTGGGTGATGTTAAATTTCTTAATTTAAAACTTGGCGAGACAGATAATTATGAAGTTTTAAGTTCTACAAATGAAGAGTATATTGGAAATTTAGACTCTGATGATTTCGAAACAGTTGATTTCAAACTGCTTCTAAAATCTACAGAAAAAGTCGAGATACCTTTAACACTCACATACATGGATAACAACAACAAAGAATACACACAAGACCTAAGTCTAAATCTTAAAATACACACCGCAGAAGCATTAGGTCAAAAAAAAGGAGGATCTAGCTGGATAATAATAATTGCAGTGGTTGTAGTCGCAGGATTCTTCTATTATAGACACAGAAAAAAGAAGAAGAAAATGCAACAATAAAGGTCTACAAAAAATGCTTGTTGACACTTTTTTGATGAGCCTCCGAAACCTAAAGAGACGGAGACTCAGATCTTGGCTAACCATGATAGGAATATTCATAGGTATAGCTGCAGTAGTATCCCTTATAAGCCTTGGTGAGGGACTGGAAAAAGTGATTACTTCACAGTTCAGCATTATGGGTGCAGACGTCATAATGATAACAGCAGATAGTTATTTTGGAGGTGCACCAGGAGAAGGAGTAATTAACCCATTAACAACAAACGAGTTAGATGCAGTAAACAGGGTTAGCGAGATTGATTTTGCAATAGGCAGAGTTATAGAAATAAGCATGGTTGAATTCAACAACAAAGTAAACTACAAATACATAGGAAGTTTTTCAGGTGACAACAGAATGTACAGTTTAGTAAATATTGAAGTCAACAAAGGCAGACTCTTAAAATCAGGAGATACAAAAAAAGTTCTTGCAGGATCAGATTTTGCAGATAATGATGGGTTCTATGAAAAACCTGTTATGGTAGGCTCAAACATCTTAATCAAAGGAGTCTCCTTCGAAGTAGTTGGAATAACAAAAAAGAAAGGAAGCTTCATACTTGACAGCACAATCACTATGATGGAACAGGATATTAGAGAACTATTTGACACTCCAAAGGAAGAATATGATGGAATAGCCACTAAAGTGAAAAATAAAGTTGATTTAAGCGAAGCCAAAACAAGTATTGAGAAGTCTCTGCGTAAAGTTAGAGATGTAAAAGTTGGGGAAGAAGACTTTTCTGTAGAAACAAATGAGAGTGCTCAGAAACAACTTCAATCAACACTTTTCGGAGTCCAACTATTTGTTTATATCATAGCAGGAATATCAATAGTTGTTGGCGGACTTGGAATTATGAACACAATGTACACTTCTGTACTTGAAAGAAGAAGAGATATTGGCATTATGAAAGCAATAGGCGCCAGGAACAAAGATATATTCTCACTATTCTTCATCGAATCAGGCTTACTGGGAACAATTGGAGGATTGATAGGATTATTATTAGGTGTCAGCCTGGCAAAAGGACTGTCATTCCTAGGAAG
>JAHJDK010000252.1 GCA_018812505.1 Nanobdellota archaeon
AGCACATTCACATCATAGAGAAGCTAAAATGAGCATCTAATCATCAATCCCTAAACTTCATTGTGAGTGGGTAGGTAATAAGTTATTCTGAGTTTCCAGAGTGGTTGCAATCTTAATTTCTCAATAGTCATTTTATTTTACCTTCATTAAATATCAAATATGCTTTTTGGTCTTTTTCCTCTTCTTTTTGGAGAATCAAAAATGCTTCTACCGAATATTCCACCTGATTCTTTTTTCTTTCCTTTATTTTCAATTTTTTTCAGTCTGTCTTTATGTGTTTTCTTTTTATGACAATTTGCACATAGTGCTTGTCCATTCACTGTAACTGTTTGACCTTTATCTGCCCATCCTTTTTTATGGTCATATTCTGTGGCTCTAGGGTCTAATTGGTTCTTACATTTTGCACATTTACCATTTTGTTGAGCCCATATCTCGTTTTTTTGGGTTCTTGTGAATGTTCTTCTAGAATCTCTTCCTGCTTTTTTTGTTGGTTCTCCCCATATGTTGTAATCTTCATTCATTATACCCATTTATACATCACCACTCTTCTTAATTTGTAGTAACATTTTTAAATATATTGAAAATATGTGTTTTTAATAGTCAAAAAACATTATTTTAGGTTGTTTAAAGCTCAAATAGTAAATAACCTTAATATTCAATAGAGGGGGCTGTGGTGTAGCTTGGAGAAGAAGCAATCAAAAAATTGTCCTTCGAGCAATCTATCATCGGAGGTTTGGGACCTCTGGACCCCAGTTCGAAACGACGGTATCGTTCAACCAAAAATAAGAAATTGTTTTTGGTGTTCCAAAAGTTTCACTTTTGAGAACGTCGAACCCTAAGCGTACATCGACTTCGTCGAGTACACTGGGTTTGAAACATCGATGCTTTCGACGAAAGTCTGGGCAGCCCCACTTTTTCAATCAGTCCATTAAAAATATTTTTTAATGTGTTTGACGCTTGCATTGAGAGAACAAAAGTCTTCAATGCTCAGAAACTCAAAGTTTCTGTTGTATGCAAGAATGACTTAGGCAACCCCACTTTTTTAACGTAATGTTTATAAACCAACAGCGATTTCAACAAAAAATAGGTGTTTTTAAAGATGGCAAAAAAAGCAACATATGGATCAGTTAAAAGATTCGGTTCAAGATATGGAAAGAAGACCAGAGATAGATTTGGAGCTATAGAGGTTGAACAAAGAAAAAAACACAAGTGTCCTTATTGCAATTATGAAAGAGTTAGAAGGGAAGCTATTGGTATATGGAAATGTGAAAAGTGTGAAACTAAATTTACAAGTAAAGCTTACACAGTTGCTAAACCAACTGCTATAAAATTAGAGGTAAATGAAGAATGAGTGCTTACAAGTGTTTCAACTGTAATAAAACAATATCAGATACTCAAATAAGAAAAAGAGTTAGATGCTTATATTGTGGTTCAAAGATAATCTTTAAAGAAAGAGAAACTACCACTAAAGTCAAGGCGAGATGAAACTGCAAAATTTAATTTTGCGTCTCATAAATGAGGGGCATTTATGAAATACTCTGCTAAAATTATAGTTAAGGGAGAACCTGACAACATCATTGAGTTGTTCAAACCTGAAATCAAAGAGTTTCAGAACAAAAGAGCATCTTATGAATTAGAGAAGAAAGGGGAACAAGTCGAATTCAACATTAAAGCTCAAGATTCAACAGCTTTAAGGTCTGTTATTAATTCAATCACAAAGAATCTTACTGTTTACGAAAAGGTTTCAGAAGCAGAAAAAAAAATTAAAATGGATAAAACAACTGAAGAAAAAATTTCTGAACTACAACTTATCGAGCAAAACTTACAAAAGTTTTTATCTCAAAAGCAGCAGTTTCAAAGTAGTATTGTAGAGATTGAAAATGCTTTAAAAGAACTTTCTTTCGCTAAAGAAGCTCATAAGATTGTTGGCAATATAATGGTTTAAAGCGATAAGAAGCATCTTGAAGAAGATTTGAATTCTAAAAAAGAACTGTTCGAGTTAAGGCTTAAGTCTATCGAGAAACAAGAGCAAAACATGCGTGAGAACGCTGATAAAATCCAAGAAGAAGTGGTTAAAGAGTTAAATAAAGAAAAGAAGTGATTATAATGGAATTAAAAGAAGTTATTGATGCTTTAAATGAACTCTGCGAAGACCCTTCCTTGCCTAAGAACATAAGGCACAAAATCATAAATATGATTAAAGAGCTGAAAGGTGATTGTGACAACTCACTTAAGGTTAATAAGTGTTTGGCTGAACTTGATGATATTTCTAGTGATATAAATATTCCAACATTTATCAGAACGCAAATTTGGGGCGTTGCAAGTATGTTAGAAAAATTAGGTTAGAAATTACTTTTTCTTAAAAGCACAAATCATCAATTTTCAATCGAAAA
>JAHJDK010000253.1 GCA_018812505.1 Nanobdellota archaeon
CCCCTTTATTCTTTTTCTTTATTGTGTTTCGCTCATTTGATAAAACGCCTTTTAAAATTACTTTTTCGTTTTTGGTTCAAACCTTGTTGCAATTTCATTCATAATAATTTTTTGTTTTCTTTTACTATTCTTTGTACTGATATATAACTAATTATTGTTTGCTGTTCTGATTTGTAGTTTTTGACTTGTTTTTCTGTAGCTTCCTGTTTGACTATAGGTTTTTAATACATCAAACTTATTAACTCTTTCTAGGATATTTGGTCTTCCTCCTTTGTATAATCTTTTTTCTTTTCAAAAACTATATAAATAGTTCTTAGTTAATTTAACATATGGGGTTGAACGTTCATAAGATAAGGGATGATTTTCCTATTTTGAAGAAAGGATTTGTTTATTTTGATAATTCTTGCATGACTTTAAGGCCTAGACAGGTTGTTGATTCTATTAACAGGTATTATAATGAGTTTCCTGCTTGTGCTGGTAGGAGTATGCATCAGTTGGGTAATAAGGTTACTGAAGAGGCTGCTCTTGCCCGAAAGAGTATTTCTAAATTTATAGGTGCTAAGAAACCTGAAGAGTTAATATTTACTAGGAATACTACTGAGGCTATTAATTTAGTTGCTAACTCTTTCAAGTTTGAAAAGGGAGATAAGGTTTTGATAACTGATAAAGAGCATAATTCTAATCTGCTTCCTTGGCAGCTTTTGGCTGAAAAAGGAGCTATAAAATTGAAGATTCTTGGCTCTAAGGATGATAACACTTTTAACATGGATTCTTTTGAGAGGGAAGTGCAGGATGTGAAGCTTGTTTCAGTAGTTCATACATCCAACCTTGATGGTGTTACTAACCCTGTTAAGGATATTGTCAGGGTTGCTCATAGAAATGATGCGTTAGTTTTATTGGATTCTGCGCAGGCAGTTCCTCATAAGGATATTGATGTAAAAAAGCTTGGTGTTGATTTCTTAGCTTTTTCTGGTCATAAAATGCTTGGTCCTTCTGGTATTGGAGCTTTGTATGGAAAAAAGGATTTATTGGAGAATCTTAATCCTTTTATGGTTGGTGGAGAAACTGTCAAGGAATCTACTTATATTAAAAGAATCTGGGAGGATGTTCCTGAGCGTTTCGAGGCAGGTCTTCAGGACTATGCTGGCATAATTGGTTTTGCAGAAGCTGCTAATTATCTTAAGAAGATTGGTTTAAAGAACATTGAGAAACATGAGTTAATGCTTAATAAACAATTAACTCTTGGTTTAGAAAATTTAGGAGCTGTTAAGATTATTGGTCCTTCGGTTGATAATAGAGGTGGGATAACTAGTTTCAATATTGGAAGTGTTGATTCTCATCAGGTTGCTTTGCTGCTTGATAAATCTGCAAATATAATGGTTAGGAGTGGTGCTCACTGTGTTCATGCATGGTTTGATAAGCATAAAATTCCTGGAAGTGTCAGGGCTTCTTTTTACCTGTATAATACTGAAGATGAAGTGGAGTTTTTTTTGAAAAAATTAAAAGAGGTTAAGAATATTTTGAATTAAGAGGTGGTTTTTTGAAAATTGTTTTTTTTGAGATTAAGGATTGGGAAAAGGAACACATTACTAAAAAGTTTAAAGATTGCAGGTTGATTTTCACTAATCAGCCTTTAACACCTGACAATGTTTCTGACTTTTCTGATTGTGATGCTGTATCTGTTTTTATTTATTCTGTTCTTAATCAAGAAGTTTTAAAGAAATTTTCAAGGTTGAAGTACATAGCTTCTAGATCGACTGGTTTTGATCATATTGATGTTGCTTTTTGTAAGAAAAAAAATATTTTGGTTAGCAATGTTCCTGTTTATGGTGCTAACACTGTTGCAGAGCACACTTTTGCTTTAATTCTTTCTTTGTCTAGAAAAATTCCTCAGTCTGTTGCAGAAACCAAAAGAGAAGATTTTTCAAGGGAGGATTTAACTGGTTTTGATCTTAAAGGAAAAACTTTAGGGGTTGTTGGAACTGGTAATATAGGTTTGCACACTATAAGAATTGCTAGGGGTTTTCAAATGAATGTATTGGCTTTTGATCTTTTTCATAATAAACAGGCTGCTGCAGAGTTAGGATTTCACTATGTTGATTTTGATGTTTTGTTAAAAGAATCTGATATTATTAGTTTACATGCTCCTTTGAATAATCATACTTTTCACATGGTTAATAGTTCTTCTATTAAGAAGATGAAGAAAGGGGTTTTTTTGATTAACACTGCCAGGGGTGGCTTGGTTGATAATGAGGCTTTGGTTAAAGGTTTGAAAGAGGGATATATTGGTGGTGCAGGTCTTGATGTTTTGGAGGAAGAAAACTTTACAGATGAGGAGATAAATCTTTTGTTTGATGCTTCGTCTGAAAGGCAGAAAAAGATTTTAGCTAATCATATACTGCTTACTATGCCTAATGTTTTAATCACTCCTCACAATGCTTTTAACAGCCAAGAGGCTCTTGAGAGAATATTGGATACAACTATTGAAAACCTGAATTTTTTTAAGATGAATAAGCCTGTAAATTTGATTTGAAGATGCATGAACAAACAATTGCTAAAGTTATAATTGAAGACGCTAATAAGTGTGGTGTTGTTAAAGCTGTAACTGTTGAGGTTGGTGATCTTGGTCATTTGCCTGCTCATGAGATGGAAGAGGTTTTGAAGACTTTGACTGATTGGGATGTTAAGGTTGTCAGGAAGAAAGCAACTGTTAAGTGTTCTTGTGGTTTTGTGGGTGAACCTGTTATTGTTGAAAAGGGCCATGATCATAATGTTTTTCGTTGTCCAAAGTGTAATGCTTTGATGCCTGAGATTTTGGATGGTGATAAAATTATTTTGAAAGATGTTGAGGTTGAATGATGTGTTTATCTGTTCCTGGTAGGATTGTTGAAATCAATGGCGATAAAGCAGTTGTTGATTATGATGGTGAGCGTAGAGTTGCTTCTATTTCTTTGAAAAAAGATGTTAAGGTTGGTGATTATGTAATTGTTAGTGCAAAGTTCGTCATGGAAGTTATTCCTGAAGAAGAGGCTAAAAAAACATTGGAGCTGTGGGGTAAGACAGATGACTCCTGAACAGTTTTTTTTAAAGTATTCTTTTCCTTGTGCTCATGTACTTGTTGAAATGGGCAGTATTGATGAGGCTAAACTTGAAGAGTTGAAGAAGAATGTTCTTAATAATGAAATTATGAATCGTGGCGAATTGATGATGTTGTTTCCTTCTGCTTTCAGGAGGATTTCAGAGGTTGCTTCTAGGATGAATAAACCTGTATGGAATGTTGATGTTATGAAGAGGTATTTTTTAGAGGAGCATAATGATTATATTGATAAGCGTGATGGTAATTACTCTAAATTTACTGATGGATTTGCAGATTTTTGTAAGGTTTATAGGGGTGAGGTTATTCATAAAGATGGAGATGCTTTGACTGTTAGGTTTGGTGAGCGTGTCAGGACTGTTTTCTCAGATATATTACCTGGTGTTGTTGTTGGTGATAAGGTTACTTTTCATCAGGCTTTCGCTGTTGAGAAGGTTGATTAAGTAGGATAATTCTTAACTATAGTTAAAATCAACTTAGTTTAAAGAAAATAGCTTCCTTATACAAGAATGAAAATTAAAAAATATGATAATGTTGCAAGCAATACTATACCTACAATCAAATAAATTGGTGCAAATTTCTTCTTTTTTTGTCTTTGTATCTTCCATAAGTATAGAGATACTATGCCCATAATGAGCAATAAAGCATATAAACCTAATATAATATATCCTATAAATGCTTTTGGACCAGTCATAATAATTAATTACTGGTATAAGTTTATATATTTTTCTTTAAACTAACCTCTACGATGCAGTTTTTCCTCACTTTGTATGGTCAAAGAACTTAATAGGAATTCTGATGATAGTTGTTTATCCAAGAAAGCTTATTTAGAAAAATTTGGTTTTTTTAAAATTAATAACTGATTTCTTTATCTGATTTGAGCTAATCAAAAATAAACTCGCACCACACACAACAGCAAGAACTCCAAAAACTTGCCCCAACAAGAATAATTGGTTTGAGAAAACAAAGTTAAGCATTGTGGTTACAACTGATCCAAAAGAAAGGATTGCAACTGCAGTGCTTACTTTAACCAATTTTAAACCATTATAAAAAGTGAATACATAGCCAAACAAAAATACTGATGTTATTAAAATCCAGCTAAGATATGGGAGAGTTAGACTCTGAATAACTGATAGTTGATTTGTTAAACCTAGAAACACCATTATAAAAAGTGATCCAAAAAACATTCTGCCAAAAGCAACAACGTTGCCTGATAGATTCTTTAACATTTGTTTTGACAACACTATTTCTGCAGCCCAAAATAAGGTTGCTATGAATATTAGCAAAGCTCCTGTGTTAAATTCAAAGCTCATCAAATTTAATAAGAAAAAATTACCAATCAACAGCAATATTGAACCAGCTATAATTTTAGAGTTTAACTTTTCCTTAAAAAAAATCATTGCAAGTATCACAACCCAAATAATCATAGTTTTATGAATAAAAGATCCTTGTGCAGAGCTTGCCATACTAAGACCTTTGAAAAAAAGCAGAAAAGGGATGCTTCCACCAACCAAACCAATCAAAGATAGTTTTCCCCACTCTTTGAACTTCAACTTTTTCAACTCTTTAAACTGGCCAGATAACAATATAATAGAGAATAAAAAAAGAGCAACAACAACATTCTTTGCTCCTGTAAACATGTAAGGATTAATTCCTTTGACACCAAATGCATTTAAGAATATACTGACTCCTGAGATGATTGCTGTCAAAAAAACCAATAAGATACCTCTCTTCATAAGAAAAGAAAACAATTTTGTTTTTTATAAATTTTTTGGACCATACCAAGTAATGTTTTTTAATTTGATATCTTTAAATTCATGATTTTTCTGGAAACGATCCATTTCTGCAACAAAAAATCTTCCGTCTTTAACCCATTTCAAAAAATATGGGATATTAGGAAAAATTTTCTTAGTTAGAAACTCTTCTTTTGTAACCCAAGAATTTTCACCCTCTCTGATATTTTTTTTAAGCTTCCCTTTAGGATTGGTTCCTCTTACAACAAACATGATGTGGTGATACGTTTTCTCATTATCATTATAAGTATGAAAGTTTACAATTCCTGCAATCTCTAAATCAACTGTTAAAGATGTTTCTTCTTTTAACTCTCTTGCAGCACATTCTAACAATTCTTCTCCAAAGGTAAGCTTTCCACCTATTAGTCCAGAATAACCATAAAATGGTTCTTTTAATCTCTTTTGGGTTAAAATCTTTTCATCCTTAAAAACAGCAATTATCATTGCAACTAATGGATACTGTGGTCTTGTTCCTGTTTCGCCGTCAAGAAAGATAGCAACTTTCTTTCCTTCAGAAGATAAATAGTATCTCTCATTTTTCTTTTCAATTAATCCATCTTTCTCCATAGATTTAAGATGATACGCAAACTTGTTACTCTCTCCTTCTTTGTTCCAAAGCTCATTAAAACTTCTTTTTTGATGATGGATTAATTCTTTTAGTATTTTATTTCTTAATTCATGACTCATAAAGTGTAGAAAGTAATATTTATTTATAAATCTCTATCTCAAAAAGATTTGAGTAAACTTTTAAAAGCTCAGATATAATTTATTTTATTATGCAACATTAAATTATTAGAATTTAGTTGTTTCATAAATATACGGAGGAAAACTTATGCGAATATTAGTGTTTGGCAATCCCTACCTTGAGTATGACTCTTTAGCAGTCAAGGTTGCAAAAGAATTAGGAAAGGAAGATGAATTTATTATATGTACTTCTCCGGAACAAATAATGGATAACAAGTTTGATTACATAATGGATGTGGTAGAGGGAATAGATGATATAAAGATTTTTGATAACTTGAAAATGCTTAATCCGCACAAAATGTTTTCCCTGCATGATTTTGACGTGACTTTTTTCCTCAGTCTGATGGAGCGACTAGGAAAGGTTGACAGAGTAAAGATAATAGGCATACCAATCAATTATAACAAGAAAAAAGCAATAGAAAAAGTTAAAGAATTCTTGGAAAGCACTAGACATTGATGCGTTAAACATAAAAAGGATTAAATATTATCATTCTTCATGGCGACTTATTCGCATTCAAGAATTTCTACTTTTGAACAGTGCAAGCTAAAGTTCAAATACAAATACATAGATAAAATTGAGACTGACATAAAGCAAACAGTTGAAGCTTTTCTAGGAAACCTTGTTCACAGGACTCTTCAAAAATTATACTCTGATTTAAAATTTCAAAAACTAAACAGTAAAGATGATTTAATACAATTATTCAATGATTTATGGAAGAAAGAGTGGAGCGATGAAATACTTATAGTCAGGGAGGGACTGACACAGGATAATTTTATTAAGATGGGAGAAAAGTTCATATCTGATTATTATGAGCATTACAAACCTTTTGACGAAATGAAGATTCTTGGTTTGGAAACAACTGACATGATGACATTGTCTGATGACAGCAAGTACCATGTGAGGATTGACAAACTTGGATGTGTTGGAACTACTTACTTTATTGCTGATTACAAAACTAATAGCACCATGAAAGACCAAGCAGAAGCTGATTCTGACAGACAGCTGGCAATGTATTCTATATGGGTCAAGAATAAATACTCTGATGTTAGCAAAGTTGTTTTGAAATGGCACATGCTTGCTTTTGATAAAGAGGTTACTTCTGAAAGGACTGACGAAGAACTTAAGAAATTACAAGATGAAACAGTCGTAAAAATAAAGGTTATAGAAACCTGTGCAGATTTTTCGCCAAAGGTTTCAGCTCTTTGTGATTGGTGTGAATTCAAGCAGTTATGTCCTAAATGGAAGCACTTATACGAGTTAGAAGAGAAGAAGCCAGAACAATTTAGAGAGGATGATGGTGTCAAGCTTGCTGATGAGTATGCACACTTAAGAACTGAAGAAGGAGAAATCAAGGAAAAAATTGAGGCATTGAAAGATAAAATTTTTGCTTTTGCAGATTTTAAGGGTGTGGATAGGGTTTTCGGCACAGACCAAAAGGTCACTATTTGGCGTAAGGAATGCGATAAATTTCCAAAGACAACTGATTACAATTATCAAGCATTTGTTGAGATGATTAAGAAACTTGGTTTATGGAATGAGTTCTCTAGAATCGACACTTTCAAACTAGAGAAATCGTTTGAGAGCAAAGAGTTTCACGGCGAGATACAAGAGATTCTATCAAGGTTTGCAAAAAAAGAAAAAATAAAAAGAATTTATATGGGCAAAAAATAATTTTACTAGGCTAATTTTGCAACACCATGTGTTACTACTAATATTACTAAACCTATTATTACTGATACTATTGAGCTTACTAAATAGTTTTCTGGAAATATAACCCAAATTTGACAGTTAAAAATTAAAGTGTCCTTTGTTTGGAATATTTTACCATGAAACAAACCAAACTCAGGACAAAACAGATAAAACATAACGATAATATATCTTTTCCGGTTGGAACTGCTTTAGCAGTGAAAAAATA
>JAHJDK010000254.1 GCA_018812505.1 Nanobdellota archaeon
CAAATCTTGTTGGTGAAGACTCACTAGCACCTTTTTTACCAACAGTCAAAGCTGCAGCGGCAGTTGCAAACTTAACACCCTTAACTAATAATTCAAAATCAAAATTATCAATAAAATCAACAATTCTAGCTATTAATGCACCTATAAAATTATCTCCAACCGCAACTGTATCAACAACCTTAACCTTGAAAGCCTTGACAAACTCCTGTTTGGATTTGTGAAAAACAATTGATCCAGACTCTCCTCGAGTCAAAACAACATATTTTATATTCAAAGAACAAATCTTTTTTCCAGCATAAATAACATCTTTCTCTGACTTTAAGTTTTTGCCAACTATCTGACCTGCTTCTTGAACATTTAAAACCATTAAATCAACATAAGGAAAAACATTTTTCTTCAAAAAAGTTTTATCATTAGGAACTATTGAAGGATTAAGAACTGTGAAACAATCATGTTTTTTAGCCAATTTTAATGAGTAAGCAGTTGTCTCTTTTGTGTTTTCTATCTGACAAGCAAGTATTTTGGATTTTGCAATCTCATTCTTTGCTTTATCAACATCCAATATTGACAAGTCAGTGTTTGCACCCAAATCCAACCCTACTATTTCATATCCTCCTTTAAACAATGATATTATAGCCTTACCAGTCTCTTTCTTCTTTGATTTAGATATGTAATCAGTGATTACTTTTTCCTTCTTCAAAGTCTTAATAGCTTGAGTTCCAAGTGCATCATCACCAACCTTACCCACTAGTATAACAGATATACTTTTCCCTGATGCTTTTTTAGCAGCTACGGCTTGATTTCTGCCTTTTCCACCTGCAAAAACAGTTGATTCACCATGAAAAGTCATTGTCTTATTCGCAAGAACAAATGATTTATCACATTTTATTACAAAATCAGGATTTATGCTTCCTGGACAAATTATTATTTGATTCTCTTTATTCATCTTAATAGAAGTATAGAACGAATATTTATGAATGTTTTGCTTTAAAGTTCATGAACATAACCAATATTAGGAATAACAATATCTGCTCCAAATTTATATAAAGTTGATTCATCTGAACTTCCAGTCGTAACTCCGACAACCACAGAATTTTTAAGATTATTTTGATCCCTAAATACTCTCATAGACTCAACGCCGTTAGCAGCATCATCAATGAAAAGCACTTGTTCTCCCTCATCCAAACCAATATGATCTATTAGATACACATAAGAATTTTCAACTTGATCTCCTCTTGTCTTATGATATTTTAAGGAAAATTCATAGTTTCTTTCAGCAGAATTTGAGTGAAACAAAAATCCATCTCCAGTTGTCACATAAGGAAAATATTTGCTTAAACCTTCAACACTCAACAATATTTTTGCAACTGAGCCAAGGTCTCCTGTAACTGGAACACCAAAAGGACGGTAAAATGGTGGAAGTTCAGACTCATTATTCATTCTCATATAATCAATGAATTCCTGTAAACCTTCTATTGGCTCAGGACCTTTTTCATTAAATGCTCTAACAAGCTTTGGCTCAAGAATGTCTTTTGTTAAGTGATGAGAAAATTCTTGCAAATTCTTGTACTGTCTATTTTCAGACAAAAAATCTTGAATTTGTTTAAGGTTAACCTGATTTTCAAATATAGTCTCAATGTGTCTTAAAAAAGTATTTCCAAAAGTTCCTAATTTCATTTCAAGAATAAGAGGACTTTATTTACCAAAAAATTCTGTTTTTACCTCGGCTAAACAAGCATCATACTGATCTCCAGCTGATTGTTTTACTAAAGTGTTACTTATGTCTGCAATAACTTTAACCATTTTTAATCACTTAGAAGTGATTACTTATTTAAAAATGTTTTCTTTTAAAAAAACGAACCTGGGGGGACTTTCGTCAGCGACTGTCATTTCCGTCGACACTCAAAAACACTTGCATTTTTGGTCCAAAAATATTTTTTTGATTTTTGTATAAACGCTTATAGTGTTAGGTGTGATTTCGATTCTCGTATGCTTGAGCGTTACAGAAATGAAATTTCTGAACATCAAAAACATTTGGTTTTTGTACGAAGCGAAACATACTTCGTCATCAACGGGCGAAACCGTTGTTTCGAACCCCCGATCTACAGCTTACTTCTAAAACCTGGTTTTGGAAGTTCCAAAACGTCAGTTTTGATAGGAGGCTGTCACCCTATTAACCTAATAGTTGCGTCCATTGAGACCTGCCAGCTCGTTGGTCGTGATTTCTCACAATATCAATCAACCCATGTGGCTGAAGCATAGCGGAACGCCACACTTCGGAATCAAGGAACGAAACCCTTGCCAGGCTAGGCTACAGGTCCGCATAAACAAGTGTGAAGAAGAGGTTTTTAAATCTTTTTTATTAATTAATCAAAGACAAAAAATAAATTATAGCCCAAATTTGACAGTTAAAAATTAAAGTGTCCTTTGTTTGGAATATTTTACCATGAAACAAACCAAACTCAGGACAAAACAGATAAAACATAACGATAATATATCTTTTCCGGTTGGAACTGCTTTAGCAGTGAAAAAATA
>JAHJDK010000016.1 GCA_018812505.1 Nanobdellota archaeon
GATGAATCAATTCTCACTGGTGAATCAATTCAAAAATATAAACGAACAGATAAAATCGAAGAACTGGAAGTTCCAATAAGTGACCAGCACAATATGTTATTTGCCGGAACAAGCATCACTAATGGTCATGGTCATGGAATTGTTATCGCAACTGGTTTAGAATCAGAAATAGGAAAAATATCTTTAACCTTGAAAAAAATAGGTTTTCAAAAGAGTCCTTTGCAAAAACAAATAGATGACATGAGTAAAAGAATCGCTTATGCAGTTATCATTGTGTGTACATTTCTTCTTTTCATCTTGCTTAGTAAAAACTTTGGAATTTTTGAATCATTAATATTAGTTGGAGCTGTAGCCGTATCAGGAATACCTGAAAGTTTCCCTTTAGCCTTAACAATGGCCTTATCCAATGGTGTTAAGAGAATGGCAAAAAAAAATGCTATAGTGAAAGATTTAAGTGCTGTTGAGACATTAGGAACAACAACCGTTATCTGCACAGATAAAACAGGCACACTCACTGAAAATAAAATGTTTGTAGAAAAAGTTTTCTTTTCTGATGGCTTAGAAGTCGAAGTAAAAGGACATAAATATAATCCAACAAGCACATTTTTAAATAAGCAAGGAGTGTTTGATAAATATAAATTCACTAATTATCAAGAATTCTTTAAAGTATGCATCTTATGTAATGATACACAACTTTCAATCAAAGATGAAGAATGGGTTTTATCTGGAGAACCAACTGAAGGAGCAATATTATCTTTGGCTAAAAGTGCTGGGTTTGATGATCTCACAATAATAAAAGAAAATAAACAAATATTTGAAATTCCTTTTGACCCCTTTGAAAAATTCATGATAACAATAAATGAAAAACATGATAAAAAAACTGCTTATTTGAAAGGTGCGATTGAAAAAGTCCTTGAAAAATGCTCTTATATAAGGACAAAAAACAAAGAAATAATCAAACTAAACCAAAATATGGTAGATGAAGTATTATCTCAAGTCCATCATTATAGCAACCAAACATATAGAGTTTTAGGAATTGCAACAAAGCAAGTAGAAAATATTCATGAAAATCTCAACTCAGGATTTATATTTGAAGGATTAGTGGGAATCGATGATCCTATACGTGAACAAGCATACAATGCAGTTAAAGAATGTCAAAGCGCAAATGTCAGAGTAATAATGATTACTGGAGATCATAAACACACAGCAAAAAGTGTTGGGAAGAAACTTGGCTTAATACAGTCAAATGAAGATTTAGTTCTTGAAGGCTGGGAGCTTGATAAGATGAGTGATGAAGAATTGGATACAATAATTTCTAAAGTAGCAATATTTTCAAGAACAACACCCGATCATAAGTTAAGAATTGTTAGTTCTCTTCAAAGAAAAGGTGAAATTGTTGCAATGACTGGCGATGGAGTTAACGATGCACCTGCATTGAAAAAAGCAGATATAGGTGTGAGTATGGGCAAATCAGGTACGGAAGTGGCCAGAGAAGCATCAAATATGGTGTTAACAGATGATCAATTCTCAACAATAGTTAATGCAATTAAAGAAGGAAGAACAATCTACAGCAATATTAGACGATTTATATACTACTTATTAACAGGCAACATGACAGAAGTAATTCTCATAGTATCAACAGTTCTAATTGGATTAGTGACACCTTTAACAGCTTTAATGATTTTGTTTATTAATTTAGTAACAAGCACATTTCCGGCGTTAGCACTAAGTGTTGAATCGACTCATATTAAAGTGATGAAACAAAAACCTAGAAATCCGGATGAAAAAATATTGTCTCATTACATTTTATTAAAAATATTCGTATTAGTTCCATTATTGTTTTTGGGAACATTAGCACTATTTTTATGGGAATTAAACATTGGTGGTGGAGGCATAGAAAAAGCTCGAACAGTAGCATTTGTAACTCTTATAATGTTTGAACTAATGCACACATTCAATGCAAGATCACTGCACACAACAATATTTAACAAGAACTTCTTTTCAAACAAATACATATTCATAGCAGTAGGAACCTCCATGACACTAACCATCTTAACTATTTACACAAGTATAGGGCAAAGAATATTTAACACAATCCCATTATCAATTCTTGAATGGATGACAATTACACTTGTTAGTAGTCTGGTTATAATACTTGCAGAAACAATAAAAGCACTGATAAAAAGCGAATTTAAAGAACAAAAGAGATTGAAAGGGTTAGAAATACAAGTTGAATAAATAACATGATATTAGAGGCATTTGACAGTAAGCAACAAGTCCTGGTTTGGTGTTGAACTAAAAACAAATAAGTTTTCTCGACAAAAAAACAGTGATATATTTAAGAATTAGAAGATGCCCTGAGTACATATACTACTTCTAGTACGATGCCCCATACAAACCTTTTAGTTGTTTTAATCTTTTTATTCTCTATGATTATATAATTTTTTTTTGTTTTAAAATAGAAATATTTATATA
>JAHJDK010000255.1 GCA_018812505.1 Nanobdellota archaeon
ATTTACACACTCCTTTTATTTTTATTTTATCCATACTTCTAGCAATTCTTTTTCAAAGTTTTATTTTATTTATAGGAGTTGTTTTTCATTTCTTCTGTGATATAACAGATTATTATTTAAAAAGAAAAATATAAATTTAACAACTACTTATTAACCCATTCATACCCATATATATGAAAGTACGGCAATAAATAATGATAATCCAGTCCATCTTTCAATCCTTTTGTCATGTATGTTGTTAAGTTTGTAAAATATCTGTATTTGTCTGTCATTATCATCTTTAGCAGTCTTGGTCCGAATGTTTGTAAGTATGCTTTGTATTGCATTAGTTCTATTCTTCTTGGTCCAATGTCTTTTAGTTTTACGACTGCGTCAAATGTTATGTTGTCTGCTTTTGCCCATCTCTTTTCATCTACTATTCCTCCATGTTGTATTATCTGCTGCATTCCTTCTTGTGTGAATGGTTTATAGATAAAGAATGCTGATCTTGCTGCTTTCAGCTCTCTTGCTAGTTTTATTGTTTGATTAATAGTTACTTTTGTTTCTGCTGGTCCTCCTATCATGTAGAATGCTGTGAAATCAATTCCGTTCTCTTTTGCTATTTTGAATATCTTCCTTATCTGCGTGTTTGAGATGTGTTTCTTGTAGATGTTGTTTCTGATGTATGGACTTCCTGCTTCTATTCCAACCCTAAGTAATTTGCATCCTGATTTTCCTAGCTCTACTAGTCTATCCTTATCTAGATTATCAATCCTTGCAAATGTGCTGAATCCATGTTTTTCAACGTCTGTTTGTTGCCTATACTCTCTTCCAAATTCCTTGACCCATTTTGGTGAGAAAGTGAATACTTGGTCAAATATCTGTGCAAGTCTCATACCTCTTTTTTCGTATTTTTCCCATTGAGATGCAATGTCTTTTGCGTAAGATCTTGCGTCTCTTATTCTGTAATATGGCCCTTTAACTGCTTTCACAATACCAGTCGCGTCGCAGTAGGTGCATCTGTAAGGACAGCCTCTGCTTCCTATCATATAAAGCATTCCCAAATAATAGAAGTACTTATCTAAATCCTTCCATAAATCCCAGTTAGGTGTTGGAAAATCATCAATGTTCTTCAGGAAGCATCCTCCAGAGTTTGATTTTATCTTTCCATTTTCCTTATACCATAAACCATTCACTTTTTCATAATCTTTTCCTTTCTCATAAACATCCAATAACAAGGGAAGTGAAAGTTCCCCATCTCCAACAATTAAGAAGTCTATGTCTGGGATGCTTATTGTATCTTCAGGATGGATTGAAGCGTGGTATCCACCAACAACAATTGGAATATTATAATGCTCTTTTATCTCCTTAGAAATTGCTTTGACATACTGCATATACAGAGTGTTGCATGACATCCCTATCATGTCAGGTTTAAACTTTTTGATATTATTATGAAGATGCTTTTTCCAATGCTTTGTGTGAAAAGTGAAATCTAAAATACTTGCTTGATGCTTACCAGACTTATTCAGAATAGTGGCTAATTGAGTTATACCAATATCCATAGCACTAAAGTCGCCACCAAGGAATGAGTTTATAAATTGGAATTTCATTACATAAACCTCATAATCTTAAGATACATTGTTCTCCATCCTTTCAAACTGAATAGATGTCTTGCAATGTATCCCCATCTTTTCGGGCGCGTGTAAAACTTTATTAATAATTTTTTCTGCAACCATTTCAATTTCTTTAAGCTTAGCGTTGGATCTTCGAATGCTCTGTTTTTGTAGTAGTCAAAGTTTGAGAAGTCTTTTGTCACTTTGTATTTCTTCTTAGTTTTTTCATACAAGTATGTTCCTGGTAGTGGTGTTGCGATGGTTGCTGTTGCTTCTGTCGCATCGAGTGATGCTGCAAATTTGATTGTTTGTTCTATTTCTTCTCTTGTCTCTCCTGGAGCTCCCATCATGAAGAAACATAAACATTGTATTCCTATCTTCTTTGCTTTTGTTATTGTTTGTGGAACTTTTGATAAGTCTATGCCTTTATTGTATATTTCGTCTAACATTCTTTGGCTTCCTGATTCTATTCCTATATGCATCACTCGTAGTCCTGCCTTATACATTAATTTCATAAGTTTTTCATCTAATTGATCAATTCTTGTGTTCATTCCCCAGAGTATTTTGATTTTTTCTTTTAACAATTTGTTGCAAAAATTATCCACCCATTTCTTTCTCACAGTAAAGGTATCGTCATGAAAGAAAACTCCATCTATATCATATTCTTTTTTCAAATATTTTATCTCTTCTATTATGCTGTTTACTGTTCTTGTTCTGACTCCTTTTCCAAACATTTTTTCAAGCACTGGCTGGCAGAATGAGCATTGAAATGGGCATCCTCTGCTTGATATAATACTTGTTCCTCTTAGATTTGGATTAACGCTGTCTAATGGGTGCCATAGTCTCATATATTTGTCCATTTCCAGCAAATCATAGGCTGGTATCGGGAGTTTTGAAAGGTCTGGTTTTTTTGGTTTTATCACTCCTTTCTTGTGTTTCCCTTCTATTATTTCAAGTATAACTTCATCTGCTTCTCCCACAACTATGTAATCAGCGTGTTTCTTCAGGCTTTCTGGCTTCAAGGTTGCGTGGGGTCCACCAATTATCACTGTTTTTTTCTTTCTCTTGGCATCATCGCAAATATTTATTGCAAGATTGAAACTTAAAGAATCAACATAAACACAGACAAAATCAGGATTAAAACTTTCTAGTCTATTATTAACATACTGCATAATCGGATGAAAAGTAGAATCTACAACTTCAACATCATGACCTGCTCTCCTAATAATAGCTGCAATAAGAGCCAAACCTGTAGGCGGATCGCCTGTTTTATACTTCATCCTAGGAAAAATTAGTGCTAATCTCATATATACTTTAAAAGTAAAAAGATTATTCGTTAATAAATTTTTTCTTAAATAAACAAGAAAAAAATAAAAAGAAATAAAAGCTGGATTAATTAACTCATATACATGAGAAAAAAATGCTTATATAACTTAGAATC
>JAHJDK010000256.1 GCA_018812505.1 Nanobdellota archaeon
CTATTTCCGGATTATCAATAATCTTTCTAATCTTTTTCTTAATTTGTTCCTTTACAGAATTATCTTTAATCTTTCTTATTGTTTTTTCAAAATCAGGATTTAAAGAGACTTTTACCATTCTTCCAACTTGGATAAAAACTTATCAGAATCTTCTTCTATAAACTCGCCTTTCTCGTATCTTTTCCACGCAACTTCAGTTCGTTTAGCGAATTCCAGGTCCTCTTCCAGATTTTTATCAAGCTCACTTGCTTTTTTTATAATCAATTTATCTTCACTTCTAATTATCAATAATTTCTCACCTACTCCAAATTCAGATCTTAAATCATTCGGAATTACAATCTGACCTTTTGTACTCATCCTTGTTATGCCTACATCAATCATTTATATCACCAAGTAAGACAAATCTTACAAAGTATTTAAAGTTTGCCCTTTTTTCAATTGGATATAACGACGGGTATGTTCCTCCGACGAGTGGGGTTCTGACTCTGGTTAGGTAATCTGCCGAGCGGAACCCCATCTGGAGGAGCCGAGTAAGCCAGCTTGACTGGCGACGCAGGAGTTGATTTCTGGCGCGTACAGGAATAAATTTATAAATCTACATATGTATACATTTGTATACAGGTGATTAAATGAGCGATACAACAATCAGAATAAACGAAGATACTAAGTATGACCTTGATACATTCAGAGAGTATAAGAATGAGAGTTACGATGAAGTTCTAAAAAAAGTGATATACATTGCAAAAACCTCAAAATCTGAGCCAAAACTTAGCAAAGAAGCTATTGAACAGATAGAAAAAGCAAGAGAGCGAATTAAGCGTGGTAATTTTGTTACTGCAGAAGAAGCGAAAAAAAGGCTTGGGCTATGAGTTTTGAAGTAATATTTGATCCAGAAGCGATAGATTTCCTGAAAAAATTAGAGAAGCCACTGAGAGAAAGAATCTATAATAAAATTATGGCTTCTTCTGATAATCCATTTCACTTTTTTGAAAAACTTGCTGAAAGGCATGAGTTCAAGCTTCGAGTTGGAGATTATCGAGTTGTTGTTGACATCAATCAATCCATCAACAGGATTGAAGTAACTCTCATAGGTCATCGGAAAAACGTTTATTCTAAGTTGGAGCGGAAATAGCGCCAGAAATCAATTGAACGTAACGACGGTTATGGTGTTCTGACGAGCGGAAATCTGAGAGTGGTTAGGTAATCTACCCTCACAGATTTCCCTCTGGAAGAACCGAGCACCGACGCTTGTCGGAGGAGCGCAGGCGTATGACGCAGGAGTCAGTCTTCGAATTAACAATCAAGCACGAAATGCCTTCAGAGGTTTTTCCCAAAGGAAGAGCTCGAGAAGGAACGTCTCGATAAATTTAATAATAGAATAAATTATTCTATACTTCAATGACCCATAAACAATATTTCACAAATTTTAAACGACATAAAATATCATGTCATGAATGGCTGCCTGAAAAACAGCAAAGTATTGAAGCAACTGTTATTTTTTTACATGGATATGGTGGGTATTCTAAATATTTAGAACCATTTGCAAAATTATTAAATGAAAGAAATATTGCTTTCTACGTATTCGATCAAATTGGTTTTGGTGAATCAAGTGGTCATAGAGGACATATTGATACCTTTGAAACTTATCTCAGATTTATTCAAGAATTTTCAAAAAATAGGGGATCATATTATTTGATTGGTCAAAGCATAGGTTCATTGATTGGTCTTAGATATGCAATTGACATGAATGATAAAAATCTTAAGGGAGTTATATGCGGATCTCCTCCTTTAGAATTTAGGAAAAGATCAAAATCAAAGGAACTTATGGCAAAAGTTCTAGGAACTATTAGACCAAGAATAAAAAGAAATATTAGCCCTCCACACCAAAAATCAGATTCTTCTTATGATCAGGCAAAAATTAATGATTCGCTGCGAGTAAACGTTATGAGTATGGGTTATGCAAAACAATTATTTGGTACAATGAATTATCTTAGACAAAGACTTGCTGAAATTTCTGTTCCAGTATTATTTCTTCAAAGTTCAACAGATACAACAGTAAACTCAGATGTTGTTTTATCCTATGCTAATAGGATTGCACAAATCGAATTGAAAGAATATGAAACCGGAGGTCACAATTTATTTGAAAGTGACACAAAAGAAAAAGTTACTGATGATGTTGTAGATTGGATCAAATCAAAAAAAAGGGAAAAACCTCGATAATTCTATATCAAACTGACTCCGAGTAATATGCACCATAACGTCCAGTTATGATTCCCAGCCGAGCGGAAACCTGAGAGCGGTTAGGTAATCTACCCTCACAGGTTTCCCTCTGGCTGGGTCGAGCACCGAGCGAGCA
>JAHJDK010000017.1 GCA_018812505.1 Nanobdellota archaeon
ATCTCGTTAAATAATCTCTCTATTTCATTATATATTTGGCTTTTTTCTTTTTCAGAAAGGTTTTCGTAAATATTGATTATTTCAGAATACTTTTGTTTACAAACTTCTATCTGATCAAAATGCATTGCAATAAATAAGTTATACATCTGTTTTTTAATGTTAAAGATTCCTTGATCTCTTTTATTGATGGCTATTTCTTTCTCTTCTTTTTTAATATCTTCTCTGTTAAATCTTGATGTTAAATGTATTAATTCTCTTATCTCTTCAATCATTAATAATAACTCAATTTTGCTTGGTTTTATTCTCTCAGTTTCGACTAGCACTATCTTTTTATGAAATGAAATTAATACATTGTTAAGCGGCTCTTTTATTTTTAATTCATTTATGTATTGTTTAAGCAAATCCTCTGATATGCTTATGGGAGTTTTAAATATTTTAGACAAGTATTCTCTACCTATCATGCTAGAATCAATTAACTTCTTTTTTAGATTGTTTTTTGCATCTTTTTCTAGTTCAATAAGTGATTCTAAGATTTGTTTTTTATCTTCTTCAGATAATAATATTCTCTTACTGGTTTTGTGAGTAAAACTTAAGAGCATTTTTATGACAGCACTATTAATCTGTTTTTGAAAGTATTTGTACACTAAGAGCAATGATAAGATAATAAGTACTAAGATTAGCAATAAACTTGAAATAATGGTTTTTTGTTCTTTTATACTTCCAGGAATCTCTAGATTCTTGCAAGGAAGGCATGGTCCTCCACAATCAACACCTGTTTCTTCCTGATTTTGAATTCCATCGTTACAGGTTGGCTCATAAACACAATCAATAGCAGTTATAGGCTTGTTATCTTGTGTTCCACAACCATTTAATTCAGTGCATTCTCTGGTTTGGATATTTGCAGGTGTGCAAGCACTCCAATCAGTACACTCCCAGAATTCTTCACATTCAGGAGGAGGAACATATTCGCATTGTTCGATAACTTCATGAATAAAATAATTAGGGTTGCAAGCATTAAGATCTATGCACGTTCTTGTTCTGGTTCCATTAAGAGTGCATTTAGTCCAAGGGTCGCATTCCCAATTTGAAACACAAATAGGTGTATAGGTTCCTCCACCACTGCCTCCACTTTCGCTGCTTGAGGTGTCACCTGAACCTTCTTCTGCAGTGCCACAGTCAACGCTTACAGTTATCGTGTTGCTAACAGCTGTTAATCCTCCATGATCTGTTGCTGTGAAAGTCAATGCTTGAGAATCACAAGTGGTTGATAATGCAAGAACATCACCGCTATTCAAAACAGTGATGACCATTCCTGAAACAGCATTATGAGTGAAAGTGAGCGTTTTTCTTTCAGGATCCTTAAAGTGACTGTTGAGACTGAATAATGCTACTTGTTGGTTTAAGGGAATAACTTTATCAGTTAACTGTTGACTTAAAAAAGGTTTATCATTATAATCATACACTTCAATCTGGTAATTTAGCGTACTCACAGCTCCACCACAAATTGAATCTTCATAAACATCTAAATTTATGCTATGATTGCCTATGTAATCATAATAGTTCTCCCACATAGGAGGATATTCAAGTACACCTCTGTAAGTTCTAATAGTAATATATCCATCTGTGGTCATTGATAAAAAGCCAGGTGCTCCCGATGCTGAAAAAGTCATGTTTCCTCCATCAGGATCAGAAGCATTCATTTCACAATATAACAAAACTCCTTCTCTTGTTCTATTAACACAGTTCATTGTTAGGTTTTCAGGAGCTCTATTGATGCATAAGGTTATTCTTGCTGAGTTTTGACTTATAGCTTTTGTAGAAACGGGTATGTGTATTGTGTTATGTACTTTTATTATGACATATCCACTTTGAATAAGTGATGAAAATATAATCACTAAAGACAGTATTGTTAAATAGTTGTTATTCTTCATCTGTTATTATAGTCCAAGAATGTCTATATAAAAATTGTGTTTTTTACTTTAAATTCTAGTGTAATATGCTTTGATTATTCCAGTATAATTGTAAAACCTATTATTTTCCGCATATAGTGGCACGCTAACACTTACTCTGATTTCTTTTGCATTAGTAGGATTTAGAACAAAATTATTTTCTTCGACAGAAATCCAATCACTTTTTTCTCCTTTAATCTTAATTTTTATTTTTACTGGAAAATCAAATGTGTTTCTTAGCGATATAAATCTGGATCCAATTCCTCCAGGCATAATACCTCCGAACTTTATAGCATCTCTGTCCCCAACCAAACCTACGATGTCTTGTACACTGAAAGAATAATTTGAGGATTCAGTTTTAACAACAAAGAAAAAAGAGTAATAAACAATTGTCAATGTTGCTGTAAGAAGAATTACTGATATTATTATTGTTAAAAGATTCTTTAAATTCATTTTGCCCTTTTACGCTCAAAGAGTACCACTAAAACTATTAATATTAATACTATAATAACTAAGAACATCATCATTTCAGTACTAGTAATTGTTATGTTAAGAGGCTCCCTTATAGCAACACCTTCAACATTAATTACCCCTTCTATGGTTGTTTTTTCTTCATCAAAGTTGAGAGTAATCTTTAGATTATGGTCTCCTGATTTTGTATAAGTCAAATCTAAGTATCCAACAATCTTCTTTTTCTCGAAAGAATCTAATGTGTAACTTTGAGTTGCAGTTTGTTCTTCATCATCTATGAATAGTTGTGCAAAAACATCATTTATTTTTCCTTTCCATTTGCTTTCAACATCAATTGTTATCTTGTTTATTTGACCTGCTGTGAAGTTGTTAGTGTAATTTGTTATCTCAACAAATAATGTTCCTATGTTGAATTTATTAGCTAATTTATCTGTTTCGCTCTCCCAAAAAATCTCTGCTTCAACATTGTATTGGCCAGGTTCTAAATCTGTAGTGTCAAACTCGAACTTAACAGTTTTTCTCTCAGCAGACTCTAGATTAAATTCTTCAACATTGAATGTTTTAGCAATTTTATGATCATAATCAAATAATTTTACCGTCGCTTTAATTCCATACATTTTTTGTTTGGATAAGCTTTCTGCAACGAAGCTTCCTGTACAAATTTCGTTTTCATTAATGTTAGGAACGTTTAAACCTGAGAATCTAGCTTTTTTTTCATCGTACAGAACCATTATTCCTATATCTTTACGAGTTCTTGTTAAAGTGGAAATTCCTCCTGTTGATGGGGCAATCTCCCTTGCTCCAATATATATGTGATGAAGTCCTGCAGGTTCAATCTTTTCAGGCAGAGAAATAACTGCTGTGAATGTTTGTGAAGTTCCATGATCAACATGGTTAGTTATGGAAACATATTCTGCTAAGTCTCCTTCAATATATGGTTCTGCTTCGTATTTATATTTTGATATGGTGTATGATTTGGAAAAAGTTAGATATGGTTCAAATAAGATAGGATTTTCTTTTAAAGGAGAACTTGAAAGACCTATTGATAAAACACTATTTGAAAGAATAATCATTCAAATTAAAAACATTAATTTTTTCATAATCATTTTTTATAGTTACTTCTATATAAATTTTTTTAAAATTTAGAACATGAAACTAAACATTCAATAAATTATTTCGTTTTCTAAATTGCAAAAGTCTGATAAAAAATCTATTTTAAGTTTTTTTTATTAATTAATCAAAGAAAATAACAAAATTCAAAAACTTTTAGTTTTTGTAATTCACAGCAATTCCTTTGAAAATCGAATTTTGGGATTAACAACAACTTTGTTAATAAAAAAATTGTTTTTACTGTGATGTTCCTGTGAGTGTTATTGTTGCAGTTTGATCAGCCGCGACTGCTAATCTTGGAACAACTAATCTTACATCAATAACGAATTCATCAGCAGCAGAGTCAAATCCAAATAGGTAATCTGGGCAGATGACTGGGTCGTCTGTAGAAACAGATCTCCATGTGTGTTCTGGATCTCCGCCTGTATAGTTCCAATCGCATGAACCTGCAGTGTCATCAGATAAAGCACTGCTGGTGCCTGTAGGTGTTCTTGCATTACTATCATTCATGATTCTTATTTGGAATTCAGGTGAAGGGGTTGCTCCTCCTATGAATGATGCTGCATTCTTATCAAGATCCATATTAACTGTTAAGTTTGTGTTTCCTTGGTTTTGAACCCATATACCTGTATCTGCTTCTACACCTAGAGTTCTCCATTCGCCAACACAACATTCGCTATCTGAGTAGTTTTTTCCTCCTGTTGAAGAGTTTGTCCACATAGTGCAATTGTCACAGGTTGAGTTTACATATCCATTGCCAAAGTCAATCATGCTTCTCATGACTGTCATTATAGTTTCTTCAGTTATGTTTAGGGTAACGTATCCTTCATTGTTTTCGTCTGTTGCTCTACCAGTTATTCCTGTTAGTTGTATTTCTCCTAGTTTGTTAAGGCTTACTATTGTGCCTCCTAATGATACTATAATTGCTGCTACTAATAAAAGTGCCAATGATTTGTTTGTTTCTTCCATTTTTTATCCTCCTATTCGGTTTTTCTTAATACTACACGTCCAGTTGCAGAAAATACTTCTGGTTCTTTTGGTGGGTCAATCGTTAGAATGACTTTACCACTTGTCTCAGCTTCTTTACTTACTTGTGGTGTTGTTAATCTAATACTATTTACTTCGTTAAGAACAGTCCATGTTCCCAGAAGAGATATGACAACCGTCAAAACCACAAGAATTATTATTGTATTTTTCGAAATATCCTGACTCATATTAAACCTCATACTGTTTTATAAGATTATCATTGCAGTTAATACTATTTAAATTTTTCTCTTTTTTTTGACTTCTGTTTCTCTAAGAATGCTATTACTCCTGCCAAGGTTACAATAATTATTGAAAGTATTTTTATTTTTAGACTCACAGTTATTTTTTCTTTTATTGTTGTTCCTTCTTCGCTTAGTGTTGTATAAACCTCTTTTTCAGACTTTATCTGGTTTTTGTAAATTACTTTTATAACCATTAAATAGTCTCCTTTTTCTAGGGTTGTGGTATCCCAAAATATGCTGGTAGATTCTTGCTTGTTAACACTCACACTAGGTCCTTTTAATGTTTCTACTAATCCTTTTTGACTAAATACATCTATTTCAATTTCGCAGTCTAATGGAATGTTCCAGTTGCTTTCAATTAATATGTCGATTGGAATTATTTTACCTAATTCTACTTTACTAATATTTACATCCAGTATGTTCAATGTTATGTTG
>JAHJDK010000257.1 GCA_018812505.1 Nanobdellota archaeon
CACCATAACAACAGTTAATAGATCTATACTTTGTATCACATTCACATGTCTTGTAGTTATTAGGATTTCTTTGTTCAACCTTATTAAATTTATAGATTATTTTTGTAGGTTTTGGTGGTGGAGCTATCACTTCAATCAAATTGCTTCCTAAATCATAGATGTAAATAGTTGTTTTGTCTGAATCCATCTTTTTTATTCTGTTCCCTAAGTAATCATAAACGTATTCTTCAAAAACAGCATCAGTTAAAGTTGTTACTTTTATAAGTCTGTTTTCATAATCATAATAATATTTGTATTTGCTATCTTGAACCAAACTACCAACAATATTATATTTCAACTCGCTATTTTCAGCTGTCGCTTTCCCAGTCACTTTGTTAGTAACTTTAAGATTTGTTTTACTTATAGTTTGTAGTTTATTATTGTTTTTCTCATAAGAATATGCATTTTCAAACTCTTTTGTGTTAGTTAATTTTAATCTATTTCCAATCTTATCATACTCATACTTCTGCTCTCCAAATAAATCAGACTTGACATTCTTAACCCTGTATAAGTTGTCATATTGATAATTATTGAGAACTACTTTCTTGCTGACATCTTTGTACATACTTAGCATGTTGCCTGCAAAGTCATAATCAAAAGATCTCTTGATTACCTGTGAATCTATGCTTTCAAGCCATTCCCGAATATTGTAATCATAACTTGTCTTGATACTGTTTCCGTATTTAAAAGATTCAATGCTGCCTGTAGGATTATAATTCACATCAAAAACTATCTTTTTTTCTTCATTACCCTGCTTAATATTTATACCTAAAAACTGCAATAATTGATTATATTCATAAATAATTTTTTTTCCACTAGGGTATATTATTGAAGTCACTAATCCTGCTTTGTTATAATTGTATTTGGTTATGAATTGTTCTCCATCAATAGTTTTAACTTCTTCAACAATCTGTCCCTGGTCATTATATTTAAAATCAATTGATCCTGACAAGTCAAAAATTTTGCAAACTCTGCCAATAGAATTCGTTTTATAGATGCAATTATTACTATTATCATAATAATACTGCATAGCTGTTAGATGTTGATTTTTGCCATTATAATTCATCCACAAAATTTTTAATGGTCTATTAAGTACATCATATTCCATAACAGTTTCTCTGCCAAGAGCATCAACAGACTTAATAGGATTACCGTTTAAATCATACAAAAAGGTTGTTCTTCCAGAATCAGGGTAGGTTTCTGAAATAACTTGACCAATAGAGTTATATTCTTTTGTAGTTGATTGACCTTCAGGATTAATGGCTTTAATCATTCGACCTAAAATATCATATTCATAATTAGCAATGACCTCATCAGTTGTTCCCTTGGCTTCAATTACTTTTAAAAGATTACCAAACTTGTCAGATTCAGTTCTTGTAATAACTCTATTCTCATCTGCAACTTCAACAATTGTATAATCTTTATTTGGTATAAAATTTGTTTTTATAGAACCTTCATAGAATAATATGCAACCCGGATAATTTTCACAAGTATTTGTGTTAAAATTAGAACAGGAATAACTAGTTCCAGAGGTTTTACAAACTTGTTCAGATTCACAACTCCAAGCACCAACATCATATTTATCGTCAACAATACAACCATTACCATCAACTACATATATACTTGAACAGGAAATTGTTTGATAATGTTCCTCTCTGTTTTTAGGTATACACATTCCACCTAAATCTTCAGCATCAAACTCATTATTTTCATTTACGTCTGCCCAAGCACATTTATTATTTGAAAAAGTAGGATTTGTACACACATTTCCTAATTCACCATATAATTCTCCTAGTCCAGCACAGAATTCTCCTATGTTAATCTCTTTATTACACTCAGTTCTTTGATAACAGGTGTATTCTGATGGACAATCCTCATAACTATATGCTGAACAACTTATAGTTCCATCACAATAACTTTTTGTTTCTTGAGCTGCAGCTATTTGAATAATCATTAGAAACATTAACAACAATCCAAATAACTTTTTTGGTATCATCTAGCACCTTTACTTTTATCGCTTATGGCCGGCAGTATTTCCTTAATTCTCATAAGAGGATTATTCTCAAATAAACTACTGCTATAAACTCCTCCACCAGGTGAACTGTCAAATTGACCTTTTGTACTGGCTAATTTCGTTTTCCAAGTTTTACTTACAAGACTAGTTTCCGGATAATAGTCTATTTTTGAAACTAACCAATTATTACCACTTTGCTGTGTCTGTGATTGTATTGTTCTTCCCAAGCCATCAGTAAATGTTATTGAAACAGCACTTTGTTTTTCATCAATTTTAGTTATGGTTTTTACCCAATTAGGGTTTTTTTTGCTTTCAAAGAAATGATATTCATAAGTTATATCAGGTTTTGATAATGTTGAACCTGGACCTGCAACTTTTTTAGCTCTATTAAATGAATCATATTCAGTTTGTGTTGTTTCTCCATTTGGAGACACAACCGTTTCAACCAAGTACAAGTTATTAAGATAAGTTTTTGCTTCGTGTCCTAAAACATTCTTTGTACAAGTCAATACTGAATGTCCGAAAGAATTATATTTTTCATCATTTGAGCAAGGATTGTTATTGTCCCCATAGAAAAAATATGTCGGGTTTCCTTTAGCATCAACTGATTCTAAAACATTACCATAATCATCATAAGAAATTATTTTTGATACAATCCTATTAGGACCTGGCTTTGACTTTTTCATTTTCTGTGATTCGCCTACAAATTGTGTTTTGTCATCAACCCATAATTCTGTAAGTGACGGATACCAATTTCCTTTAAATTGTGCCCATATATTTCTTGAAATTGACAAAACATTAGAATCTGATTCTTTATTCTCATACATTCTTGTTTCATATACTTGTCCAAGCATATGTTTAGTTTTCATCTCTGGATAAATCTCATAAGCGTACTGATTTGTAGTTATTAATGTTTGACCATTAGTATTTGTGGTATTTGTTTTTCTTGGTAAGCCATTTTCTGTATATTCTATATTTTGTAATTTTGTCAACCCATCCATAATTGATTTTGTTTGTACCACTTTTGTTGTCACAGAATCCAAAAAGTTAAGACTTTTATGGTTGAGACTTTTTATTTCATACTGGTTTTCTTCTGATCCTAATAATTTATTAGTGCTAGAATAATATTCAACTTTCTCCAACATTCCTCTCTTATTGTTATTATTTGTTTCTCTCTCCGAACCTGTATCTGGTTGTTGATATGCAGTTGTGAAAGTATATAATACATATCCATATGGTTTTGTCATACCCTCTTCATCTGTGAATGGCACTTCAGTTACAGTTCTATAATTTACCTCTGCACCTCCATAAGCAGAAGCCATTAAATTTTCATCTTCATCAGCTATTTTCTTTTGGTAAGGTCCAGGAACAGATGTTGCAACTCCACTACTTTCTCCTTCACTACTTTTTCCTATACCATCTTCTTCATTAAAATCTAAACCACGTTTGTTGTACATATATCGAGTGTTTATGCATTCATCCATACCATTACATTCTGTTACTAACTTAACTCGTAAACCTCCACCATAATGAGTATCTTTTGCCACTATCTTGCCTCCAGAGTATGAAGCTTCATCAAAATAAGAATCCTGCACATACTGATACCTGTCTGGCTCGTAAACAAACTCAGTTGTTTTACCTTCAGGCCAATAAATTTTTGATAAACTCCAGGCTTCAGGTCTTAACCCAGTTGGTAAGTCCTTATGATTGTATTTATTACTACTATCTGAATTATCAAAGTAGTATCCCCATCTGTCATGATTGCTTTCTACCCATGAAGGATTATAACCATATTCAAATTCATATGTTAAATATTCTGATCCAGTTCCATAACTTAATAATTTCTTAAGTGTCAATCGTCCTTTCTTTGAGGTTGAACTAATATCATTTTCAAGAGCACCAGATGCTAATGAATAATCATACACAAAATCATATTTTCCTGTTAAATATTCTTTTCCTCCTTGTTTGGAAAATAATTGTATTGACTTCAAAACTGGCAACATGTTCTCAGCTCCATCAAGCTTTGATAAGTCATAATTGAAAACAGCTTTTTGGGTTGTTGATTCAATTGATTCTAGAACTGACAATTCAGATACAGCGCTAGACCAAGTTTTATATCCATAACTATTGATTGTGCATTCAGTCATAATTGTTCGTACGTTATCTTCTGGAGAATTAATAACTACAGGATTAAATTTTTAGTAATTAAAGTTAATTTTTTCTTTTCCATCTGAACTGATTATTGTTTTGAGTTTCCAGTTAGTGGTAAAACTTTCTCCAAGTGCAGCCTTAACAAAATAATCTTCTTCACATGAAGTGTCACTTTTTCTTTTTGTATGTATCATGTTACGACTGTGAAGAATCTGTTCTTGCTCTGAAAAAACATATTTATTTCCATAAGTATCATATGCCTCAAAACTAGTAATATCATTATTATTTCCAGAATTTCCAAATCTATCAATTCCAAAACTATTTGGAATAGAAACTATTTTATCCATATTTGAACTAGCTGTTTGCAAATTCCAACTTATTGTATTTCTATAATCAAATGCAGACACTGATTGAGATTGTTTAGGAACCAAAACACCTGAAAGTCCAGGCATCTGAATTATATAACTATCAGGTTGCTCCCTGTCAATATTCCATGATGCTGAATGGTTAATTACTGATTCAAAAGCATATTTGTGAACTGCATATGAATCCTTTATTTGTCCATCATCTTTTATCACATTTATTCCACAAACATAATTGCTTAAAGTTGTTTCATTTGAAAAACCAAATTGTTTTGATGATTTACAAATCGCATGTTTATCACTTATGTCTAAAGGATTCATACCTAATTTGTCAGCACAATATCTGTTAGCTCTTTCAAATGCACTATTATAAGCTTCTATTCCTGTACCACTAAATTTAACTTCGCAAGGTATAAAGACTGTTTTGTCACACATAAGTCTGCCTTGAGATGTTTCTTTGTATTCATCACTTTCAGATCCTTTACAAAACAAATCTTCATTTAACAAATAATTTCTAGCATAAGAATGAGCTTTATCCTGATTATCTTTAGTTAAAGTGTAAAAATAACCATCTACAAATCTCATGTTATTGCCTTTTTTTAAGAATAAGGTTGAATAATCCACAAAAGAAGCTGATCTGCTTCCTTTAGTTAGCTGATAATTGATAGCATTGATTCCTGCAATAACATTCTTAACAATAACTTCACGTGGATCAAAACTTATAGTTAACCCAGGAGGTAATCTTTTCAAGAATTTTCCAACACTATACTTAACTTCTTCCCAAGTATTATCAGCGTCATCATCAGGATCTGAAAAGTAAGTTACTTTAGCACCATTATAACCATCAGGTAAGCCTTGAACCATTCTGCTCACAGCTGGAAAATTCACACTCCATCCCAAACCAACAGGTGAAGATCTTTGATCAACTCTTATGCCTGCTTGATAGCTAAGACTTACAGGGTAACCAATATTTTTCTCTTTAATTTCAAATAGAGGAATTCCAAGTCCCATATCTCCATTATAATAATTTACATATGCAGATGTGAATCCGAAGTTTAATATTAAGATACAAGTTATTACTGTTATCAAAAACAATTTACTCTTCATTCTTTAATCCTCGCCACTAACTGACCTCCCATCCAAACATAATCAATTACTGTTCTTACTGGGTTGGAAATTACTTTAGTTGAACTATCAACTGTCTGTGCACTTTGTGTTGTCTCAGTTGTTTGAGTAGTTGTCTGACTGCTCGTAGTTGTTTTTGCAGTTGTTGTTTTACCCAACACCTTTGTATTTACAAATGAATTTATAGTGTAGCCTGCTTTAGGCATTTTGTAGTTGCAATTGATAACTGTTGGCGTTTTCCTAACGCTTTGATACCATGTGTTGAAGTCTCTAACATCATTTAATGTGTACTTGCTCTTGGAAGGGTTCATCTGAAAATCCTTTAAGATTATTCCATAAACATTTTGTATCTCAGATAAAGAATCAACGTTTGAAGGACAATTAGTAACTTTAACAGATGGAGTAGAAGTTTTACTAGGTAAAGATGTTCTGCTATACCTAGCCAAGCCACCAATGTTGGAGTCAACATCGACAAGAGACATAGTCAAACCTGCAATTAAGAAAAACACTAGAAAACCACTGCTGTATTTCAATAATTCCAAAGTATTACGCCTCTTAATAATACCACACCTCAAATAGTCTTTGAATGTTCTAATATATAAATGTTTTTTTATGGTAAATTATTATGTGAGTGTGAAAATTATTTATTTAAATCCCATTATTGAAACGTCTTTTGCCTGCGGTTCATTTTCAAGTAGATAATTATAATTAGTTATGTCAATTGCAACTCTTGATCCATCATTTAATTTTAACTGATTCCATGAATGATCTTCAGGAGCAATTCCTTTTCCCGAAATTAGTTTTAATAGTGCATTAGGTTCTTCATCTGCTCTTTCAAAATTATAAGTCTTGGCTCCAGAAGGAATATAATCAGTAACTTTAGTAATTATTTTATTTAAAGTGGTTCTCTGCTCATTAGCATTCATTTCATTAAAAGATTTATCTTTAAAAAGATTAGAAGAAAAACGAGCCATCTCTTTATTAAACAATTGAAAATCCTGCAATTGTTCCTTAGTTGGAACATTCTCAAACTCATTTAGTCTTTGATTCTGATACCAATGTGCACCCATACCTAAATTATAAATAAATTCAAATACTTCTTTAGAATAAGTAGTAGTAGAAGTGGTTAATGTTATTAACCCTTTCTCTGTTCTAAAAACATCTTTCTCTCTACCTGGAGTAACCCCTTTATAATTAGAATTACCACCCACTCTTGTGTTCTGAATTCCAAAAGTATCCTGAAGCAAAAATTTCAAAAAATATGATTTATCCCTACATACACCTGCACCATCTTTTAAAGTCGCAGGATGAACTTCATTTCCAGTCGGATCAATATACTTCAATGGATTGTTCTTCACATATACATATCTGTTCTGACTCTGACTATCAACAATATCTCCTTTCACAGTGTCTGCAGTTATAAAACGACCAGTCTTAGGATTATAATAACGAGCACCATAATATAACAAACCAGTCTTATCCTCCTCCTTAGAATTATACTTCAAATCATTATCACCTTTTTCATTGACTGCTTCTCCAAATGTGTCGTAATCAGCACTCCAAACAACTCCGCCAGACTCATCAGTCACAACACTAGGACTACCCAAATGATCAGAATGATAGAACTCAAC
>JAHJDK010000258.1 GCA_018812505.1 Nanobdellota archaeon
CACCTTTTTCAGTGTAGTTAATGCCAGACATGTGAATATGCATATTGCTCAAGCCTTCCTTGCCAAGAGCATCCTCAACCTTAATAAGTAGTTCTCTAAACTCAGGGTAAGTGTTGTTCTTACCACCAGTTCTGGCATGCATGTGAGCAAAATCGATGCAAGGCATCACACCCTCAACCTCCTGACTAATCTTGAGCAAGTCCTTCAACCCAGAGAACTGAGACTGCTTGCCAGTCGTTTCAGGCCTAAGCCAAATATCAACACCCTCATCATCCAAAGTTTTTCGAATATCCCTAATTTTATCCCTAATATTATTATACACTATTTCAGAATCCATACCTAAATAAAAACCAGCATGAAAAGTAACACTGTAACCACCACATAAGCTAGCAATCCTTGCAGAGTTCAAAACCCTATCCATGCTAGCATAAAGCTTTGGCTTCTCAACAGCATTCAGATTCACAAAGTAAGGCGCATGACAAGTCAGAACAATATTATTTTTTAAAGCGGATTCCTTAATCAAAGGAGCTTTAACCCTAGATATGTTGATACTTCTGACAAACTCCAACTCCATAACATCCAAACCAAGCTCTCGAACATATCTTATGCCATTTTCAGTATTGTGATCAGGAGTCCTGATAGGAATGCCTGCAGTTCCAAAAAGAAGCTGTTTCATAAAAACAACAAAGAGCAATTACTTTTTAAAAATTGTTATTTTAAAAGCAATATTAAAAACGTTTATTAATAACAAAATTCGATGGAATTGCTTATCCGCAACCTAAAGGATGCGGTATTTACTAAAATCAAAAGATTTTAGAAATTCAAAAACTTTTAGTTTTTGTAATTCACAGCAATTCCTTTGAAAATCGAATTTTGGGATTAACAACAACTTGGTTGTTGTATGCCAAAAACTTTGTTTTTGAGCATTCCAAAAACTATGACTGGATTATATAATTTATTAGGTATAAAGACACATTGCATTTAAAACTTCTTTAGATATGTCTTTATCAAGTGTTGTTTTATTAGATCTATATCCTTTTTTGCATTTTGAGTAACTTCTTTTGAAACAGGTTTTCCATAATAATTCGCACCATTTCTTAATTTTCTTAATCTATCAAATTTTTCAGCAATACTATTTTCCTTTAATTTTTTTAAGTAGTAGGTATAGGCTTCATGTGAAAATACTTTGTATCCTTCAACTAGACACATCGCTTCAAGAATTTGTCTAATAGCTTCATAATAATTTACAAGAATAACTGTTGAAGATTTGTTATCTAAGTTTAAACTTGAAACAAATTTAATACTATCATCAGACATTTTAACTAAAGCTTTAGCTTTCTGAAAATCTTTTTCACATATGATAACTTTCTTTGACTTAATAAAATCATCAAAATACATTACAAAACCTCTAAATAACCAGTCATAATATATCCATTTAGAACATTATTTATTAATTCTTTGTTATTCGTCTTCATTTTTTTAAACTCTTGTTTTGTATGAATGAATAGTTGAATTTTAGTATTTAGCACATTTTCAAAAACATTTAAATCAAGTTCTATTTTTTCATCACATATAATAAATAAGTCTATATCGCTCTCGACATGATTCTCTGCTTTTGCATAACTTCCAAAGAGGATTACTGTTGGATAAGATAATTTTTCTTCAAGAAACTCAATTAATCCGGATTTGTAAATCTTGTCTGTATTATAAAATTTTTTCTTGAGCTTAAAATACCTATCTTGAATTTTTGCTTTAATTAAAACCCTATTGGTATCAACATCTTTTTGCTTTGTCAATAAACTTTCTTTTTTTAATTTGTCTGTTATATTTATTATAGTATTAGGATTCAAATTTGTTAATTTAGCAAGCAGTCTAACATGATATTCCTTATTTGAATTTTCAAACAATACTTCAAGTACTTTTTCTTCGCTATCCATTTTATTATACGACTGTATAATTAGTTATACTATTTAAATCTTTGTATAATTTATTGAACAAATGTATAATACAACATAAATTAATGTTATATTACTAAAGAACTATGCAATGAACAATAATTCTAATCAGTCAAACAATAATCAAAAGCTCTATAACCCTGAAACTATAGAAAATTATATAAATAGCAAACCCCAAGAATGCACTATAATCAAAACAAGAGGTGTTTAAGCATGTTTATTACGAGAAAAAAAGGTTCTCTTAGCCTTAGCATAGAAGCTATAGTCATACTAGTTATGGCAATGGCAGTTCTAGGATTAGGACTTGGTTTTATCAGAACATTGATTGGACAAGGACAAGAACAATTCAAAGTTGCCATTGAAAATGCACAATTGCAAAACCCTGCATCCGCAGACAATCCAGTAACGGTTGACACAACTGTCAGACTAAAAGTTGGTAAAAGCGCAAAGATGAGCATAGGTTTCTACAACGCAGACACAAGTTCTGTTGATATTGAACCAACTCTTGGAGGATGTAATAGTCAACTATCTCTAGTTTCCGGTAAACAAACAGTTCCAGCTGGAGAAGCAAGAGGATACAGAGGCATAATCAAAGCTATTGCAATCCCAAGTCCAGTAATAAATTCAGGAGACACCCTTGTATGCACAGTCAACTTTGGAACATACGGCTCAGAACAATTCTACGTTGACATAATATCATAGAGGTAAAAAATGAAGAAACACATGACTAAAGATCAAGAATTTGAAATAATGAAGTTAGTACTGGATAAGTTCTTATGGATTGGCATTGTAATGATGGCCTTTGGCTTTTACAAACTAATATCTTTAAGCGCTGACTTTTGGTATGGATTCTCAGTACTGATTGGCGGAGCAATCGTGATGTTCTTATTCACATGGCTGCTTGTCAAAGAATACCACTTCATGAAGTGATAAAACAATTAATTTTTATTTTTTCAAGATGAACAAAAAAGGTTTTGAATTAGCGACGAATTTCTTAGTTGTTATTATTCTATCGTTAGTGTTGTTTGGCACAGGCATAGCCATCTTCACAAAGATGATAGATGCAGGAAAAGACTTAGAAATAAGTATGAGCGAGCGTATGAAACAACAGTTAGATGCAGCAATGGACGACGGCAGCTTAATAGTTATACCAACCAACAGCATAAAAGTTAAGAGAGGAGACACAGCTCACTTCTCACTCGGATTCTGGAATGAGTTTGAAAATGAAGCAAAATTCACAATAGATGTCGAAGATAAAGATGTAACTAATTCAGATATAAAATTAATAAAAGAATATCCAAACGTTGAGCCAAATGAAAAAGTTCATGTCTTAATAGCTATAAAGCCACCAAAAGACACTCCAAAAGGACAATATGCTTTTGACATAAGCATAAAATATAATTACGTTTCACAGGAAGGACAACTGTTTAATAACATATTATACACCAACAAAAAAACCGAATCTACGTTGTCGTGGTTTAAAGAGCGTCTGCTAATTCTCTCAACACTTTCTCAGGATTTCCAGCTCTAACAACACCTGAAGCAACCAATACACCTTTAGCGCCAAGCTTCAAGGCTTTCTTGACATCAGCACCAGTCTTAATACCTGCGCCACAAAGAACAGGAATATCTGCAACAGACCTAACCTTTTCAACAGCATTGGTTATAACTTCTGGCCTTGCAGTGCTGACAGAGATATCCCCACCAATCAACTCCGGAGGCTCGATAGCAATCATGTCAGGCTCAAAAGTAGCAATAGCCTCTGCAACCTCAACATCATTAGCGCAAACAACTGTTTTCATACCAACATCCCTGGCTAACTCTATACTCTCCTTTAACAAGTCAATTCTAAACCTATCCTCAGAGTGATTCAACAAAGTACCATAAGCACCATTATCCTTCAAAGCCTGAGGCAAGTTCTGACCTGTATGCGCTCCAGGACCTATAGGATCAAAATGTTCACTCAAAACAGGAATATCAACCAAAGAACTAATACGATGAATATCAACCTCTTCAACAGCAATAGCAATACTCTTACCAGTTTCATGAGCAACCTTTTCACAAATCTGTGCCAAATGCTCTGCCTCACGACCAGTACCTTCAGTGTAAGCCTTAAAATTCACTATTATTATTGGTAATTTCATAATAACTCACCTCTAGAAATCTGCAAAACACTATTCTCTAAAGCAAACTCTATATTCATAAATAGAATAATCATGAAATAACTTTTAATATTTTTCGCTCATAATCTTCTTAGCCCTTGCTCTTATCTCAAGCATTTGCTTCTTCTTCTTGAGCTCATCATCAGTAAGCATTGGATCTACATTCACAACTTTCTCACCAGGCTTTTCACCCCAAGACCTGTCCAAAAACCTGGCAGCACTATTTTTCGAAAGCTTTTGATAACATTTGGTACAGTACTTCCTACCATCACTAGCTTCTATACACTGCTTACAAATAGATTCACCACACCAACTACAAGTAGTCTCCTGATAAAGCCCATGAACAGAGCACTTCAACTCGTTCATAATATCACCCACAAACACTTATTGGTAGAAGTAATATATTAATATTGTTATTTTCAAAAAAAAATTAAAATCAACATAACAAAATTTATTAATTAGAGCACTTAAAAAACTTTAATGCAAACAATAGTTGTAAGTTGTATCATATTCAGAAAAAAACTGAAAACATATGAATTTCTACTTTTAAAAAGGACTCCTCAAAAAGGAAGCTTTTGGCAGCCACCAGGAGGAGTTTATGAGAAAAAAGACAAATCAAAATTAGAAGGTGTTTACAGAGAAGTTTTTGAAGAAACAGGAATCAAAAAAGAAGATTTTATAAGAGTATTAGAAAATATTCATCAATTTACATTTGATAAACATCACATAACAAACGAGCCAATCAACCCAATTAAAGAATTTGTCCACGCGTTTCAAGTAAAGAAAAATGTTAAGATAAACATAAACAAAAATAAAAGTAAAGAACATGAAAATTATAAATGGGTTTCATTTGAACAAGCACTAAAAATGCTTAAATGGCAAAATAATATTGACTCATTTAACAAATTAAGAAAAACTATTTTCTAAGTTTATACAAATAAACTATTGCTACAACAACCATTACCAAACTTAAGAATTGCCCCATGCTAACACCTAACAACTGAGTTTCTTCCCTCCAAAAATCCGTTATAAACCTTCCAAAACCATAAAGCAATATAAAACTCCAAAAAACAACTCCCTTTTTCAGCTTTTTAACATTCTTCATAGAAAACAGTATTCCAAAAACAAACAAGTTTTTCAAAGCCTCATACAACTGAGAAGGATGCCTGCAACCCTCAACACCAGGAAACTTTACACACCAAGAAACATTTGTCAAAGTTCCCCAAAGCTCTCCATTGATAAAATTAGCAATCCTGCCAAGGAACAAAGTGAAAGCGAAAGGCAAAACCAATATATCAGCCAAGTCATAAAAAGCAACATTGTGCTTTCTCCTGAAAACAAAGTAAGCGACAATAACACCTATCAACCCTCCATGAAAAGACATCCCTCCATGCCATAGAAAAAACACTTCAAAAGGATTAGTCCATAGAACTGCAGGATTATAAAAAACAAAATACAACAATCTGGCACCGATAATGCTTCCAAGCATCAAGTAAACCATGAAATCCTCAACCACCTGCTTGGTCAAACCCTTTACCTTTTTATCCTTAGCAACTCTTAAAAGCAAGAAGTAAGCCAGCAAGAACCCAAAGATGTAAACTAAACTATAATATCTAATCTCAAAAAAACCAATCTTCAAAAGAACAGGATTAATATTATGAACAAACATAAACAACAGTTGTTAAGAAGTAATTATAACTTTTTCTATTTCTTAAGGCTGAAATAATCATAAACAGCAGCAATTATGAAAACAACCTGCAAAATTATGAATATAACAATTCAAATAAAAAGTTTTCTAAAAAAAATACTATTTGAAAACTTCTTCAATCTTTAACTTCAAAGAATCCTTAGGCAAAGCACCAACAAACCTGTCAATCTCTCCTCCATCACGCAAGAAAACAACAGTTGGAATACTCCTAACACCAAATTTTCCAGCCAACTCCTGACTCTCATCAACATTGATCTTTGCAAACTTGAAATCAGACATCTCCTCACTCAAAGATTCAAACACAGGACCAAGCATCCTGCAAGGACCACACCATTCAGCCCAAAAATC
>JAHJDK010000259.1 GCA_018812505.1 Nanobdellota archaeon
GGACCATACACTGCAGCGTATGCAGATGTTTTTCCTATTCTGAAGAATGCTGAACCATCCGCGTTTTTGATTACTCCTGCTTTCGCCTCTATAGGCCTAGTTTCATCAAATTTTCTTCCGTCTACTCTTTTCTTGTAAGTCATTGTTTTTCACCTTTTACTTTTACTTTGTTTTTGTCAAGAAAATTCTTAATTTCATCTGTTAGTCCTGTGTGATGTGATTTTTCTTCTATCATCTCAATAGCTTTAACAGTTAGTACTTCTTGTTCTGGTTCTCCTTGAATCCATACAACTCCATTTTGACCTACAGTAATTCTACAGCCTGTAGCGTCTTTTATCACTGACACCATTGAACCTTGTTTTCCAATAACTCTTGGTACTTTGTGAGAGTTTATCTTTATTATTCTTCCACCGTCAAGCTTTCTTAATCCTGGTCCTTTCATTGTTACATCCACTAAGTTTTGTGATGTCACATTTATTATCTTCGCAACAACATAATCTTCGAGTGCAAAGAATTTTGAAAGGTCTGCTCCTCGTTGGATAAATTTAAAAGACGCTTCCTGTAGTGGAAGCACTGCTGAATAAGCACTATTTATATCCAATCTCCATCCTGACATTAGTATGTCAAAAACTTTTCCTATAATTGTATCATTTCTTTTTGGAATGTATCTTCCTTCTACAGGAATAGTTTTAACTACTTTTCCTTCTAATAATAATAATCCTATTCTATTGGCTATTATCATTTCGCCTGCTCTGTATGTTCCGAAGCTTGGAAGATAATCCATTCCTTCAGCTATGACATCTCCAGGCACTACTATTTCTTTTTCTTTTACTAAAAGTTTTCCCATTGTATTTTCACCTTTTACTATATTAATTTCTATTTATTTCTATTTTTCACCTAAAATTCTGGTGTTTATGTTTCCATGTGTTTCTTTGTTTAATTCATCAAAGAATTCGTTTTGAAGGCCTGCAGGTATTTCTACTATTGCAAACCAAGAACCATCATTCATCCATTGTTCTTTTTTGATTTCACCAAAGTGTTGTACTTTTCCGTATAGTTTAGCTGCGTGTTGTGCAGGAACTACTAGTTCTATTTCTTTCTTTGCAAACCTTATCGGAAGTATTGGTGTTAACCTTTTTATAATATCGTTAACTTGGTCTTCTGCCTTTTTGAATTCGTCAATGTGTATCTTCGCCTCGTTAAAGGCATTCTCCAATCTTTGTATTGGATGAGGTAGTTTTGTCTTCGGATCAATACCATTCTTATGAATAATGTTAATTATTCTTTTTTTCTTCTCTGCTCTTAACTTATCTCTGTATTCCGCTGTTAGCTGTACTTCTCCTTCCTGCAGTATCTTCTTGGCTATTTCAAGTACATCTTTTGTGCCAAAAACACTTTGCATATCTACCTCTGAAGCGTGTAATCCTTTGTTTGCATCTGAAAAAACTTCTTCTGCATGCAACACTTCTCTAATATCAATATCTTTCTTATGTTTGAATTCTATAGCTAAATCTGGATCAATCACTATTTCAAACTGTTGTCCATGTGTTTTCAGCTTTGCAGTATTAATTGATATTTTTTGATGATCAAATAATTGTTGTCCCTTCATAAACTTACCTCCTGTAATTTATGAATCACAAAAAACTTGCTTTTTGATAGTTTCAAAATTCACACCTCCATGAATTTTGGTACTCAAAAAACTTGCTTTTTGATAGTTTCATGTTTTCACTTCAATATTTTTTTAATTGTCTCTTGTGAGACTTTTTCCATGACTTTCTTGTCTTTATTTATGAATGAAGCATCTATTCTTCTTTCGTTGAAATCGTCATTCAACACTTTTTTAAGAGCTTTAACACATATTTTTAGTCCTTCTTCAATTGTTAGTCCTTCCTTGTATTGCTTGTAAAGCAGCTCTTTCACTTCTGTTTCTCCTTCTCCAATAGCTGTAGCCAAGTATTGATTGTATATTCCTGTCGGATCTGTTTCAAACAAAACAGGAGTATTATCATCTATTCCTGCTACTAGCAGTGAAACTCCGAATGGTCTTAGTCCTCCTGACTGAGTACACATCTGTTTTAAGTTGCATATATCCTTAACTATTGATAGAGTGTCTATTGGGGTGTCGTAAGTTACTTTATGTTGTTGTGCTTTGACTTGTGATCTTTCAACCAACACTCTAGCATCAGATATTATTCCTGAAGCAGTTGATATTATATGATCGTCTATCTGAAATATTTTTTCTATAGCATCTAAAA
>JAHJDK010000260.1 GCA_018812505.1 Nanobdellota archaeon
ATATTCATTTTTGTCGGGGTGCTGGGATTCGAACCCAGAGTAAATCCTCCCAAAGGACTTGTGCTGCCGTTACACTACACCCCGTTTTTTGTCGTTGAATAACCCTTTGCGAATAAAGCCCATTAAGTTATGAAAGCGACTTTCTTTTTTTAGCATTTTTTATGCTATAATTCAAGCAATGAATTTGCAACAGCTTTCAGTTGAGTTGAATATTGTAAAGCAGGCAAAAAAATATGGGATTCCCTTATGGCAGCACCCGCAATTTTTGTTTCTCGTTATGGGAATTCTTATTATACTTTCTTCTATTTTTTCTTATTTCTTGGGAAGAAGATATCTTGTAGATCCCCAAATTGTTGCTCTTTCTATTATTGTTTTGAGTATAGTGCTTTTAATACTCGCCTTTATCATTACAAAAAGTTTTGAACGATTAGCTCAAGCGGCCCGGTTGAAATCAGAGTTTGTATCTGTTGTGTCTCATCAGCTCAGAGCCCCTCTTTCTAATATGAAATGGATAGCAGATTTGTTAGTTTCTGGCACAGAAAATGCTAATCAAAAAGAATATTTTCAAATGCTTAAAGAAAATTCTTCTCGAATGCAAAATCTTGTGAATGATCTTTTAATGGTGTCTCGTATTGAAGAAGGAGGACTTGCAACTCAAAATAAAGAATTTATATTTCAAGATGTATTATTAGATGTTGTTTCTAATTTTCAACCAGTTATAAAAGCTTCTAATCTTGTTGTGAAGATTGAAACAGAAAAAAATATTAAAAAAGTATTTGCAGATCCCTTGCAGATTCGACAAGCCATTTCTAATTTATTAGATAACGCAATTAAGTATACGGGTAAAACAAAAAAAGCTGTGTTGCAAGATAAAATAAAAGAACGAATAATAACCTTACGCATAAAAGATAAAAAGAAACATTTGCGTTTTGAAATTGAAGATACCGGGGTAGGAATTCCCAAAGAAGATCAGAAGTATATTTTTCAGAAATTCTTTCGCTCAGATAATGTAATGCGTCATGAAACCGAAGGAACTGGGCTTGGGCTTTATATTGCACATTCCACCATTACAAAATCCAAAGGAGAAATAGGATTTGATTCAAAAGAAGATAAAGGGTCGACATTTTGGTTTACTATTCCATATGCATTATGAATCCCGATAGTGTCCGCGGTCGCTCCAGAATTTTATTGGGATGCAAGAAAAAATATGTATGCAATAATAATAAATAATATTACAGGCACGGATGTGACCGCGACCTGACACTATCGGGATGAAAAAAATATTAATTGTTGAAGACGAGGCGGTTTTGCAAAAAACCATGGGAGATGCGTTATTGCAAGAAGGGTATGAAGTATTTTCTGCTCTAGATGGAGAAGTTGGAGTTCGTTTGGCAAGAGAAAATAATCCTGACCTTATATTGTTAGATGTTGTTCTTCCAAAAATGAATGGTTTTGAAGTGTTAGAACAGCTTTGGGCCAAAGAAGAAACAAAAGGAATTCCTGTTATTATTTTAACAAATCTAGAAAATCTTCAAGATATACAGCGAGCAACAGATTTGGGAGCAACCACCTATCTTGTAAAGTCTAACTATGATCTTGGAGAAGTGGTTCAAAAGGTAAAAATAGCCCTCGGAGAATAAGATGCTCGGCAATAGAATTTCAAACAACCGACTCGTCGAAACCCAGCGTGTTTCGCGGTCTGCCCGTTCGGCAGTTTTCCCTCGCAAAAGCTCGGGACCATGCAAAACTGCCTGCGCGAGCTTGTTTGAGAATTTATTGCCTCGTATCAGCGTAAATCAGCCATTATCAACATTTATCAGCGGTGAGCAACAGCGAACATGAAAGTTGAAGATCAGCAGCTTCAGGCATTTCTTTTAGACGCAGGACTTGTTAAAAAAAATGTTTTGAAGGAAACAACCAAAGAAGCAAAAAAAGCAGGCAAGCGCTTGGCAGATTTGTTAATTACCAAAGGACTTTTGTCAGAAGAAGAAGTTATTAAAATGCAGGCCTACATTTTGGGTATTCCTTTTGTAAATTTAGAAAAAGAAAT
>JAHJDK010000261.1 GCA_018812505.1 Nanobdellota archaeon
ATAATTTAATTATTTTCCAAAACGTCTCTCTCTAGCAGTATAATCATTAATTATAGCTATCAAATCTTCCTTCTCAAACTCAGGCCATGTTTTCTCTAAAAAGAACCATTCAGAATAATTGCTTTGCCAAATCAAGAAGTTTGAGGTTCTACGATCGCCACCTGTTCTTATCACTAGGTCTGGCTCATCAGGAGTGTATAAGTAATTTTTAAACAACTCTTCGTTAACCTTGTCAGCATCAACAATTCCTTTCTTGACATCTGCACTTAGCTTCATAACTGCGTCAACGACTTCTTCACGCCCACCATAAGCGATTGCAAAATTTATTGTGTACTTATCATTATTCTTCGTTTTATCCATTATCCGTTGGAATAATTCATACAAGTCCTTAGGCAACAAGTGTATCCTTCCGATGAAGTTAATTCTTATTTTGTCTTTTTCTAATCTAGAGTCGTTCTCCATTTTAGAGAATTCTTTTCTAAACAAGTTCATCAAAAAGTCAAACTCATCTTTAGGTCTGTTCATGTTTTGCATTGAGAACGCGTAAAGTGTCAATTCTCTAATATCAAGTTCCTTAGCCCAATTCAGAAGATTTTCAACTTTCTTGGCACCCCACTCGTGTCCTTTCCAAGGCTTTATCATCAGTCTTTTGGCAAAACGCCTATTACCATCTAGTATTATCGCAACGTGTTTTGGTACTACACTCACTACTGGTTTCATATTATCTTAAAATAAATAAGGAATATTTAAATATTTCCCAAATTAAAAGGAATATTATGGATGAAAAGATAATCATTGAAGAAGATAAAGGCAAGAGTCCTCTTATCTATATATCAGCGGTTTTTCTCATGCTTTTATTGGTGTTGATGATAGTTCCTCATTACAGCGTCAAAATTGATCCTAGACCGACAGCCATACCAACTGTTGAAGACGTTTTCCTGTTTGAAAAAAATCTTTCGACTGAGACTAGGACATTAAAAACTAGAGAGGACTTTTTAGATTTTGTGACTCCAGAGAATCCCATAATCAAAACTACTGCAAACAAGATTGCTTCATATGGTTGTAGTGGTGAAAAGGTTTGTCATGCAAAAGCAATATATTTTTTTGTCAGAGATAATTTTGAGTACATATCAGATCCTGTAAATTTTGAGTACGTCGAGCTTCCTCAGGACTTTATTATATCTGGCGGAGGCGATTGTGAGTCAGGAACACTTGTAGTTGCTAATCTGATGGAAGCTGTTGGTATAGATAGTCAACTTGTTTTCATTCCAGGACACGCTTTTTTGAGAATAAAATTGCCTGAGGCCAGAAACAAATACAAACAAGATGGATGGATTTATCTTGATTGGACTTGTAAAAACTGCGAGTTTGGAGAAATACCTTTAAACAATATTGATGCTTACAAAACATTTCTAGAAGTAAACTAATTTCTGCACTCAGAACAAAGTTTTGAGCCACCATCTTCAACTAGTCTATAAGAGAAATTTCCACAACTTTCACAAACACCCTCTTCGTACTTTGCAGTTCCGATTGGCTTTGATTTTTCTTCTCTTAACTCAATTTTTTCAACCATTAAATCAAACAGTTGAGGTTCTATCTTTAAAATATCCTTCATAGTTAAGAAACCAATTATTTTGCCTTCTTCTGTCACAGGAAGCCTTCTTATATCATTATTTCTCATCTCCATCATAGCATCATATATATCCTTATCAGGAGTTATAGTTATCATGTCTTTTTCCATTATATCTCTGGCTGAGAGCTGTTCAGGATTCTTGGCTTTAGCAACGACTTTTGTGACGAAATCAAGTTCTGTAATTATACCAACAATATTTTTTCCTTCTTTAATCAATAAGCTGCCGACAGAGTATTTTCTCATTAGCTTTGCGCATTCAACCACTGTACTATCTGAACTAATAGTTACTGGTTTGTTAGTCATAGCATCAAGAACTTTTATACCTGTCTTCATCTTTTTACCTCATATAAATTTGTGGACTAAAAAACCTTTAAAGTTGTTCAGTTCACAGCCCTCTACATCTACGAAAAGAATTTCCATTTAAAAAGTTTATTAAAAAAAGAAAAAAATTAGTAATTAATTAGAACTTCTACGTCTTTTCCAAACACTTCTTTGAGATTTTCAAATATAGGCTCTTTTATGAACACCTTTGCTGGTATCTCAACAGCTGTAAGTGCTTTCTCTAACGCTTCCAAAGAGGATGTCTTTATCTTTCCTAGTGAACCATCCTCATTAATCTCTGCTTCTGACAGTTCTTTATCCTCATTGTCTATGTCGTGTATTATAAAAGCTTTTTTACCTAACAATATCACTTCTCCAAACTTCTTGCCGTGCTTCACTCTTATCTTGGTTTTTTCCAGTTCTCTTCCGCGTTTCCTCTGGATGTACTCAACCAAAAATTTTATCAATTCACGAGCATCCTTGTTCAGTTTTGCAACGTCGTGTTTTAGTAGTTTGTTGGAATCATATTCTTTTTTCGCTTTTACTATTCCTTTCATTATCCTTAAGTATTTTTCAGGTATCAAACCTTTCTGAACAACTTCTAATGAAAATATGTTTATCATCTCAGAATCCTTGACTTTCTCAACACCCTCAAGTCTTAATATATCTCTGATAACAGTTACAACACTGTCATAGTTGTGAATAACTGTTTCTTCTTCCTTAATTTTCTCAATTTGTTTGAAAAGTTTGTTTAGTCTCTTTATGTATTTTTCAGCGCCTGTTAACATCTTGTCAAGTTCTGCGCCAGAAATATCTTTTTTCGTGCCATGCTCTAATTCTTTCCTGGTTTGTATTATGTTCTGCAAGATATCAACAAATTCTTTTTCCAGTATTTTTTCCTTTTTAACAAAAACATCCATCAATACTTCAGGAGTTTCCTTAGGTGTCGGTGGAGCTATTCCAAAAAGCATTATAGCTGCTTGTGAAGGTGTGAGAGTTGCATAAAACAAGTCTTCCATACCTATCTCTTTTAGTTTAAACTTGATTCTTTGAATCATCTGTTCACCTGTTGATTTGAACATGTCAATAGCTTCCGGGCTTGGTTTTACTCTTCCCATCTGTAATAATTGTTTCCAAGGCATGAATATTCCTCTGTCATAGAATGGAACTCCATCTCTTAGGAAAGTGAATATTATTGGGTTGGCTTCTTTGATATTATC
>JAHJDK010000018.1 GCA_018812505.1 Nanobdellota archaeon
CTCAAACATAGGAACTGTTGGAGCTCTCTTCTCATTATCAACCTTAGTAAAGTAATTGCCAATCATCCAGTTAAACCTATGACCATCAACATCCACAACCCTTGGAATATTATCAAAACCATCTAGCAAAAAGTCAAGATTATATTTTACCAAACTCAAATAATCTTTGATTAAGGGATTATCATGCTCGTCAGCTCTTGAAAGAAACTGCTGCTTATAATAACTTACAGGCAAAGAATCGGCCAACTTATTAGAACCATGAATCCTAGCCATAAAACGAGCAACACTCTTCAACAAACCAAAGTCATTAATAGATTTTAAACAATCATACAAAGTTTGACCAACCTCAAAATTCATCGCACCATAAAAATAATCATCTGCATCAATAACCTCTAAAGGTTGCACAATTCTAAAAATGGATTCATCATTTACCTCATCAAAAGCAGATTTTATAAGAAAAGTATTTACTCTCTCATCATCCAAAGGCTTCCTGCTAGAAGTCCTTTTCAAAGCAAGAGCTTGTCTAGTATAATTATTATCATTAATCAAACAAAGACCATCAGAATTAAAAGCTAACTTATCTGGATGATTCTTAACAATATCATAAACCTTATTTCTAAAAAGCTCATCCTCAGAGATATTCTTCAAAAAAACAACTTCACTAACCTTTGCACTCAACAACAACTTTTCATCCCTTACCCCTTTCACAAAATCACCAATTAAATTCACAGATTTCTCCTTCTCACCCACAAACAAGTAATCCAAAGCAACACCCAACCAGTTCGCAAAGGATTCATTGTTTTTTTCCAACTTAGCAAGATGTTTTACTATAACTTCTCGAAAACTAATAAAACTGAATATCTTGCTATTAGAGTATATTTGAGAAGATAAATTCTTATCATAAACCTGTTTCAAAACATCAAAAGCTTCAAAGGTATGATCATTATCAACACAAACATTTGCATATTCAAAAATAAAATTATTAAAAGAACTATCTAAAGCAAGCTCTTTCATAGACTTTAAATCATTATTTTTTTTAGCACTTCTAAACATAAAACCATCTTTAAAATGCGAATAGTTTGAAGAATGAAAAAAACCTCCAAGATAGCTGGTTAAAGAACTAAAAGATTTATAGCCTAAAAACAACGTCAAAAAAGTTACAGGCAGCATTGTTTCATAATTATCAGATATATTGTCAATGAAACCATCCCAACCAAGTTTATTTATTCCATTCTGAATAAGATAATACCATGTCAAACCAGCCCCAACAAGTCCCACCGTTCTTGGATGTTCAAAAACACGATCTTTTGCTCTGATTAAAAGAGAAGCATCATTTTTTGTATTAACAAGATTTTGGCGCTTAAAAAGAGATTTTACCTCTCGATGCTTTAACCCAAGCTTCTCAAAAGCTCTCTTTCCTTTAAAATAAACATTATGACAATAAAGAGAAACAAGCGAACCCATAAAACCGCTTCTCAGCAAAGAATAATCTGCTAAACCTTTATCAGGAACAAAATAATCACCTACCAAGAAAAGGCTTTCAAAAGCAGAAAAAGTCGCTAAACCAGCCAAAAAAGATGCAAACCTAGAATGCTTTGTAAGCCAACTATCACACGTCCCAATTATACCTTCTAATCCCCCCATAATAACAGGAATTCCAATCATATTTTAAAAGTTAGTGCAAAAACTATTTATAGCAACATATTTTTAGTTTACTATGCTTGACAAAATCAAGAAAGAACTACTGAATCATTCAAACAAAGAGAAAGCAGATATATATGCCAGATTCTTCAAAACTAGAAAAGGAGAATACGGAGAAGGAGACAAGTTCATCGGAGTAAATGTTCCTAATCAACGAAAAATTGCTCGAAAGTATTCCAAAATAATCTCTTTATCAGACACAAAGAAACTGCTTCTTAGCAGCATACACGAGCACAGATTAACCACTTGCTTGATAATGGTTGACAAATTCCAAAAAGGATATGATAGTGAAAAGAAGGAGATTGTTGAATTCTACTTAGCTAATACTGAAAAAATAAACAACTGGGATTTAGTTGATCTGTCGGCCGATAAAATACTAGGAGCATACCTGATTGACAAAGACAAAAAAATCTTGTACAAATTGTCAAGGTCAAAAAATCTCTGGGAAAAACGCATAGCCATTATATCAACCTACAACTTTATCAAAAACAAACAATTTAAGGATACCCTGAAAATCTCTGAAATTTTACTGCATGATAAACATGACTTAATACATAAAGCAGTTGGTTGGATGCTGCGAGAAACAGGCAATAGAAATCAAAAAATCGAAGAGAAGTTCCTAACAAAATACTACAAAGAAATGCCTAGAACAATGTTAAGATATGCGATTGAAAAATTCGATGAAGATAAAAGAAGATATTACATGAATAAATAATCCTTCTACAACCCTTGAAACGCTTGAATTTTGAACTTTGAAACCATAAAATTCTTTGAGTAGAGGCTCTGAAACCAAAGAATTCAATCGAAACTTTTTTAAATAAACACACACTTATAAATAGAGGGTTCTCAAGTACCGAAACAAGGTGACAGAGATTAATAAAATGACAGAAAAAAAAGAGACATACGACTCAAAAAACATAACAGTTCTAGCAGGTCTGGACGCAGTAAGAAAAAGACCTAGCATGTACATTGGAAGCACTAGTGAAAGAGGACTACACCACCTAGTGTATGAAGTAGTTGATAACTCAATTGACGAAGCAATGATTGGAGAATGCGACGAAATAACAGTCACAGTACATAAAGATAACAGGGTATCAGTACAAGACAATGGCAGAGGAATACCAGTAGACAAACACCCAAAATATAATATGAGCGGTGTAGAACTAATAATGACAAAACTGCACGCAGGAGGAAAATTTGACAAGAAAACATATCAAATTTCAGGTGGACTGCATGGAGTAGGAGTGTCAGTCGTGAACGCACTATCAGAATTTCTAGAAGTAACAGTTGAGAGAAACGGTAAGACATACAGACAAAGATATGAAAAAGGAAAAAGAGTTACAGACCTCAAGGAAATTGGAAGCACGGAAAGAAGAGGAACGACAGTAACATTTAAACCTGATAAAGAAATATTCGCAGAGATAGAATTTGACTTAGACACACTAACAAACAGATTAAGAGAATTAGCATTCTTAAACAAAGGACTAAAAATACTAATCTATGATGAAAGAAGTGACAAAAAACAAGCCTTCCACTACGAAGGCGGAATAATAAGTTTTGTAGAATTTTTAAATAAAAGAAAAGAACCAGTACACATACCAATCTATCTAAAGAAAACAAAAGGAGATATAGAGTTAGAAGTAGCTATGCAATACACAACATCATACTCTGAAAACGTTTTTTCATTCGTCAACAACATAAACACACATGAAGGAGGAACACACCTAATAGGATTCAAAACAGCACTCACAAGATGCCTAAACAACTACGCTGAAAAAGAAAAAATTAAAGACGCAAAATTGACTAGTGATGACGTAAGAGAAGGACTCACAGCAATAATATCCATAAAAATTCCTGATCCACAGTTTGAAGGACAAACAAAAACAAAGCTTGGAAATAGTGAAGTAAAAGGAATAGTCGACAGCCTGGTAACCAACGGATTAAACACATTTCTTGATGAAACACCGAAAGTAGCAAAGAACATTATAGAAAAAGCATTAAGTGCTGCAAAAGCCAGAGAAGCAGCCAGGAAAGCACGAGAGCTAGTAAGGAGAAAAAGCGCTCTAGAAACAACTACTTTACCAGGAAAATTATCTGACTGTTCAGAAAAAGACGCAAGCAAATGCGAAG
>JAHJDK010000019.1 GCA_018812505.1 Nanobdellota archaeon
GATTTTTATTTTTTTGTTTTGATTTTGATTTTTTTCTCTATTTTTTCTAGGTAGTTAATTACTTTTTCTGCGTATTCTTTGTCAAATGATTTTCCATAATATAATATTCCATTTCTGAAATATCTTAGTTGATTTAGAAATTGTGTTTCTGGTTCTGTAAATCCTAGTTTTTTTGTGTATGAGACTTCTGCTTCATGTGCTCCTTGTCCAGAGCTATTGTATCCTTTTTCAAACATTTTAGCTCTGATTAGGAACATTATGATATTGTAGCAGTATTCTACGTAGTCGTTGGCATTTTCATTGGTTACACCCATTTTTTGAATCATTTCTAGCAATGATTTGTATTTTCTTTCTGATTCTTGTTTTAGATTAGCCGCTCTTTGTTTGTCAGGGCTAATTTTTCTTACTATTCCTTCTTCTGCATATTCTTCAAATGTTTTTATTGCGCTCATAGTTCTATGCTTCCTTTTAGTGTAATCCCATTTAGAATATTGTTTTTTAAGTGTTTGTGTATGTCTTTCCAGTCTTTATAATAGTTGATTCTTATTTCTCGTTGTAGTTTTTCTTCATATTCTTCTAAGTTTGTTTTTTTTGTCGTTGTTCCTATTATTGCAATGTCTATGTCTGATTTTATTGTATCTTCTCCTTTTGAATAGCTTCCAAATAGTATTATTGCTGTTCCAGGGAATTGTTCTTCCAGAAAATCTGCGATTCCTGATTTATTTATTAGTCTTAGGTTTTCTATTCTTTTGTAGTTAATTGCTTTTTGATTGTCTCGGTTGTACGTTATGAAGTTTATCGTTTTTGTCTGCTCTATATTTATTAGTTCTTTTTCTTTTAGTTTTTTTACTGATTTTGCTATCGCTGTTGGTGATACTTGGAGTGCTTTTGCTATTTCTCTTTGACTTAGTTTTTTCCCTATTTGGATTGTCAGGTATGACAATATTTCTAACTCAAGTCTTGTAAAGTTAAGTTTATATATGTCCATTTTAGTTTATGTGTGTGAATTTAAGTTTATAAAGTTTTTTAATCTTAAAAAATTTATTTAGTGAATCGGCACAAAAAACATTCATCATAAACAACAAAAAAACTAATAATTCGTCTTTGGCAGATCAAGATAGTTGATGGATTAAAGCGCATTGACAAAGGCATTGTAAACCTGATTTGTAATTACAGGAGAACTTACACCTACTGACTCATAATAGTCTTATTTCATTTCTGATATGTTCAATCTCTTTTTGTTCAAGCAGAATATTTTTGCATTTGACAAGAAATTCAGGTGTTTTCTTTATAATAAAATGATAGTTTTTGTTTGGTACTTCTCTGTCCACATAATATTGTGAATCTATTCTAGCGGAGAATGCCTTATCAATTAATTCAAAATCTTCAGATAAAAAATAATCTTTCAAGAATCTCTTAGCAAATTCTATTGTACAGGAGTGTATTTCACATTTCACACCTATTTTCATAAGCAAAGAATAAATTCCATGATATATAGTGTAATATGCTGCAGTTAATTTCCAATCTTTGCTTTTTGAAGTTCTTAATGTGTCTAAAGCCTCCTCAGCTTTAATAAAATAAGCGTTTCTAAGATTATCACTTGGTTCAACAAGCTCAATTCCTTTAGCCTGCTTAACACACCATTTCATTTGATCCATCTTATAATCCTCCTGACAAATCCTTCTGCATCATTTATCAATATATGATTTTCTGCAACCTCTTTAAGCAAAATATCTTCAAATAGTTTCTTTTCAAAAATGTTCATAGGATAACTCTTGATATTTACTTTAATTCCGTACTTCCTGCCGATTTCCTTAATGCTATTTTCATCATATTTTCCAACAATAAATAAATCAAGATCAGAATCATCTTTTTGAGTATTTTTAGCATAACTCCCAAATATAATAATTATTCCTTGCATATGCTTATCTGTCTTTTCAAGCACTTCCTTGATTAAATGGTTATTTTCCAAAAATACTATTCTTTTATATTGTTCAGTTAAAAGAAAAAACTCTCTTGACAAAGCAGATTTCGTTATTTAATATATCTTAATCTTACCTTTAGTTTTTGATTCTAAAATACCTTTTTTCTCGAGTTTAGCCAAGGTTACAAGAGCAGTTCTTGAACTTACGCCAAGGAGTTTTTCAACTTCTCTGATATAATAATATTTATCATAACCCTTTGTGAACAAGCTCAGAATTTTTAAATCAATATCGTTTACTTTAGTAATCATATGAGTATAAAA
>JAHJDK010000020.1 GCA_018812505.1 Nanobdellota archaeon
TATCTCAAATCAGAAAACAGATTCTTAATTCGGGTCAAATAATCAGTGTCATATGAATTAATTCTAATTTCTGGATAGCCGGACAACATAGAAAGTTTGCCTTCTGCAGCGATAATTCCAATCAAAAATCCCAATTTTTGTTCATCATTATCAAAGTGTGGAAATGCTGATAAATTTGTTGAATACTTTGTTGATTTTGCCTGAAAACCTAAATCATCCTGAAGCCAGGTATAAATAGCCTTGGAAGTTATTCTTAAAGCAGGTGCATAATTTTCTGGAGATTGGTAATCATCCAAATTTGCACTTCCCCCTTCTGTTTTTTGAAATCCATTCTGTTTTTTTACAAATCCTGAAACCATTTTATAATTAAATGGAACAGTTTTATAATTAAATGTTGCCCTGACCAACTCTGATACCGTTTTATAAAAAACAAAGTTTGAATCATTTTCATTTTTTCCCTGAATCATATTTGTCCTTAAAGTAAATCCATGAAAATTATGATCATCTAAATCAGTAGGACATGCATCTGCCCAGATTATGCCTAATAAAGTATATTCACTTAAGCCCAGATTCAAGGGTATCCTGACGCTTTTTAACCAATCATAATTGGACACCTGGAAATTTGGATATCTGTCAGCAGCTTGTGAAAGATTACCTGTATACGCTCTAATATGTTCGCGCAAATAGTGAATACCAGGTAGTTTAAACCTACTTGTATCCGAACTAGGAGTATGACCTTCCCCTGTTGAGACAAGTGTGTGTATATGTCTTCTTGTTTTCGTTTCCAGAGAATTTACACCAGTCCACTCTTTCTCTACTACTGCTGCGATATTTAATTCAGTTAATTGTGCACTTTCATCACCTTCTTCAATATCTGGGTGCTGTCTTGCTTTCTCAAGAAGTAAAATTGCTGCATCAACTGTTCTGTTTCCTATCCCTTCAACCAGTCTAATACAACCTAATTCCTCCTGAGTAATTCCGTAAGTTTGTTTTAAAACCTCATCTCTTGCTTCTGGCTTGCCCTCTAATGCCTTTAGTACTCTTCGTTTCAATAGGTTCTCAATAGTCATAAGTTTAAGAAGAATTTGCCAATTTATAAGCCTTTCTAACTGTAACTACTATCAAGAACTAAATAACCTCAACAATGTAAGGCAATGACTTATTTAATAAAAATATTCCATATCAAATTCATACACTATAATGAAAAGCTGGTACTCCATACCAATAAGACTGCAAGTATTATCTTCATAATAATTTCAATAATACTGTTCATATATTCAGTTAATAATTAAAGTCATCTTATAATGCAAAAAATCATTCAACACTCCTTAGAAGTTCTAATGTCGCGTTTTCAATCAACTATTAATGACATTTATCAAATCCTTTAGTTCTTTTATAATCTGTACTGCTTCTTCATTATTTACTTTCCTGCCATAATAGTTTATTCCGTTCCTTATTTTTCTCAGTCTGTCAAAGGTTTCTGCTTCTCCTGGCTTGTTTAATATCTCATTTAGAAATGGGGTATAGCATTCATGGTTGTATATCTTAAAGCCGTTTTCTAATGCAATGCACTCAAGATATTCCCTCAATGCATCATAAAGCAGTGTTATCTTTCCTATGAATAAGCGTTCAGGCAGGGCATTTGCAGAATCTATCTTAACTTTTGCAATCTCTCTTGCAGATTTTATCATATTCTTGTCTTCTTTTACATCCTTTACAATTCTCTTTTTTATGCACTCTTTCCAGTCTACCATTTTCCTTCCAAAATATATCCGTTAAGGATATTATTCAATAATTCTTTATTTTTTACATCTTCCCTTGCCTTAAACAAGAATAGCTGTATATTTCTTTTAAGCTTTTTTTCAAATTCCTTAAGATTAATCTTTTTTTCTGATGGGGCAAATACTGCAATATCAATGTCTGACTCCATTTTTGCCTCTGCCTTTGACAATGAGCCAAAAAGTATTATCACAGGAGATAATAATTTAATGCTAAGCTCTTTGATTACATCATTTAATTTGCCTTTCCAGTAGACTCTTGATAAATCTGAGAATATGCTGCTGCCATTATCAGCAAAATAATAAAGGAACTGCCTATCCTCTTCTCTCTTAAGCAGGCTTTCTTTTCTGTAATGCTCCAAAAGCTTTGATGCTGTCGGAGGGCTTATTTTTCTGATTCTTGCATATTCCCTTACATTGATCCTCCTATAGCAATCTTCAAAGAATGGGCTTAAATCGTTAAGTATCTTTAACATCTGTTAATAATAATTAACACCACTATTTAAATGTTTCTGTTAAAAATACTTAATAGGTGTTAAGAAACATTAACAGTATGCCTAGTCATTCGGGGCTTGTGCTTTTTCCAATCCATAACATACATTTATAAACCACCCCCTACTCTTTAATTTACAATATGGGAGACTTTAATCGTGATGGTGGTTCCAGAGGACGTTCTGGTGGATTCAGAGGAAGAGATTCTGGTAGAGGACGTTCTGGTGGATTTGGTGGAAGAGATAGAGACAGTGATAGAGGTAGAGACAGGCATTCTGAAAGGCATGAAATGCATTCAGTAATATGCGATAAATGCGGTAAAGATTGTGAAGTTCCTTTCAAACCAACTCAGGGAAAACCTATTTACTGCAGTGATTGTTTTAGAGACAAAAGCAGGGAAGCTGGTTCAAGATCTGGATTTGGAAGACCATCTGAAAGACCATCCGATGGAAACTTTGACCAAATCAACGAAAAACTTAACAAGATTTTAAAGATATTAGGAGCTGCAAAAGAACCAGTTAAAGAGAAACCAGAATTTAAAAAACCTAAAAAAGAAAAAAAACCAAAACAGCCAGCAGAAGAGCCTAAAGAAGAAATACAGCCAGAATTAGAATATGCAGAGAGTGAAGAGAAACCAAAGAAAAAAGCTAAGAAAAAGAAAGTTTAAAATAAAATTTGAGTTCTGATATTGACCTTTTACTCCGTAAAAGATAACTTTATATATACATTTCACCCATAATGAATATAATGAAAAAAAGAGTGATAACTTTACTTTTATTAGGAATTCTTTTAGTTTCTCCCTTAGTCTTAGCTCAGGAACAAGCTCAAACTTATTCGGGTTTTGATAGGTTTATCGATAATGTCAAAATGTTTTTCTCTGTTGGAGATAAAAAAGTAATGTTAGCATTAGATATCAGGGAGAAAGAAGTAAACTCTGCTATTATGAATACAAAAAATGGAGATGAAGAAGAAGCAGAAAAAAATCTTGAAAGAGCAAAAGAAAGGCTTCAATTTGTTCAAAATAAAGTTTCAAAAGATATTGCTGAAGATGTAAAAAACAACATTGGTGAAACAATTAATAGAATTAATGAAGAAGAAAATTTACCGGATAATTTTGAAACATATAACTTAGAAGAAAAAAAAACACAGCTTACAGCAGAACTGGTTATTGAAGTTCAAGGAAAAGAAGGGCAGACATTGACAAGAGAGATAGTAAAAGATGGCGATACTGGAAAAACCCAGGTCAAAATAACAGTGAAAGGAGATGATGGGCAAACAAAAATTATGGAGATTGAA
>JAHJDK010000021.1 GCA_018812505.1 Nanobdellota archaeon
AGTTAGTTAATATAGCTTAATAAGTTAACTTATATAACTTAGTGATTTTCGATGACAAACATAAATATAGAAATACCTGAAGAAATACACAAACAAGTAAAACTAAAAGCAGTTCTAGAAGACCTAACAATAAAACAATATGTAATCAACAACTTAGAAAAAGAATTTCTAAAAAGAAAAAACAAATAGCAACATGACAAACATAAACATAGAAATACCAGATGATTTGCACAAACAGATTAAACTAGAAGCAATCAAACAAGACACAACCATAAAAGAATTAATAACTAAAACACTAAAAGAAAAAATAGAAGAATGAAAACGAAATTAGAGAAAAAAATAATTGTAGGATTTATAATATTAATAATCACAATTATATCAGCGACATCTGTTAATTTTCAGAGTTCTGTAAAAATAAATGATAACTCAACAAAAGCATTTTCATGGGAAGACTTAGAATGTACTTGGATTGCATCAGTCGATACTTCAGAAATTAATGTTACATGGTACAAAAATAATGAACTATTTATATCAAAAATAGTAAGCAACACAACAATAATCGATATAGTTAATAAAATTAGCACCTTCGGAGAAGAAGTCTGGAACTGCACAGTAAAACTAATCAACAGTAGCCACAGCACAACAGAATCAGACACTATTAACGTAAACTTTGACCCTAAAATATTCGCCGGAACAACACAAATAAACAAAGGATACAACCTAACAGAAGATGTGAACATAGAAATAACCTGGAACACAACAGAATCACACACAACATTCTTCATATCAGACACTGAAAGTATCTGCACAATAACCCAATCAAGCGGAAGTAAAGGAAAAGCAAACTGCAACGCTACAAACAGTAACTTAGGAACAGACAAGAACACCAGCAACAACCTAAACATAACATTCGGATATTTCTTTCAAGCAGGAGCAGATGTAGGATCACACGGACAAATAGTAACCTTTAGAATAATACCTGTAAACGATGCACCAACAATAAGCGGAACAACAGATTACTCAATAGATGAAGATGATGACTGGACAAGACACATAACAATAAACGATGAAGAAGGAAACTTCCCAGTCAACACAACAATAGAAAAACCAGGATTCTGTACACAAACACCAACAACCCAACAAGTTAATTCAACAGGTATAACCTTCAACTGCAGCAACCCAGGACCAACAAACATTGGAAATTTCACAATAAACATTACAATAACAGATAATCCACCATACAATGAAACATATACCTTAATACCACAAAGCACATTCGCAAACTTCACACTAGAAGTGATAGGAGTAAACCACCAACCAAACATAACATATGTTAGTAACACAAGCGGCACACAAAATCAGAATTATACAATACTAATGAACGCAACAGACAGATTTGACAACAACACCTTAAACTTCACAATAACACCAAATTGTAACCTGGAAAACCCATGGAGCAACATAACAACAACAAACAACGTAACATGGGATGGAGAAAATCAAACTTATAACAGCTATGCAAACGCCAGCTGGAAAGGAACACTGAATAACAGCCAAATAGTATGCAGAAATATAACCATCACAGTGACAGATGAATTTGGGGCAACAAATTCAACAACTATGTACCTAAACATATCAAACATCAACGATCCTCCAAAAATAGAGAACTACAGCGCAAACCCAAAAGATAATTTAGGAAATCATTACATCAACAACCTAACAGCATACGTATCAGTAAGATTCATCTACCAGATAAACGCCACAGATGTAGACCTATTAATAGATTACCAACCAACAATAGATGATTTCAACGAAAACTTAACATACATCAGCAACGACACATGGCTAAACCACTTCTTAAATAATAAGACAGGATTAATAAACATAAGCGCTAACAACATGACAGTAACCCCGAACAATTACACATTTACAATAATAGTAACTGACAATGGAATTCCAACATATACCAACACAACAATAATGAGCTTAGAAATAAGACCAAACGACCCACCGCAATTCAACCAAACACTGAACTTCACGTGCTTTGAATATGACTCTGTAACAAGACCAACAAGCTGCTACATAAACATAAGTCCATACACAAGTGACCCAAACGAACCAATAGATTACGTAGCAAACTTTTCAGGAAGCTCAAACGAATTCAACATTACAAGCGAAGGAATAATAAACTTTAACCCAGCACAAGAACAAATAGGAACACACACATTCAACATCACAATAACAGATTCCAGAGGAGCAACAAACACTGCACCAATATACCTGTCAATCAACAACACCAACAACAAACCAAACATAACACTAATAGAATCAAGAGCACCACCAAACGCATTATACTACAACAGACCAGTACACAACTTAATAGAAATATTCTACTATGATCTAGACTTAAACCTTACAGGAACAAATGAAACAGAGAGAAATTACTCATATGAACAATTAACATTCAACTGGGAAAACAACAACAAAAGCTATAATCTAAGCGGATACATAAGCATAAGTCCAAACATCACGAACCAAACAAGCACAGTTTACTTAATAATAAACACCACCAAGCTAATCAGCGGATTAACACTAGCGATAGGAGACTACAGCATCAACATAACAGTACAAGACAACTACTACAACTACACGAACGGAGCAAACACATCTCAAATAGACAAATACATGTATAACTTCATAATATACAACACCACAACCCCGCCTAAAATAACATTTGTTTATCCATACGGAAATGGAATAACAAATTTTTCATGGCACAACGTAACAGACCAAAGTCCTGCAATAACAAACATAAACATAACAGAAAACAGAAGCTTATACTTTAACCATAGTGCAATAGACGACCAAGCTGAAAACCTAACGTATAAATGGTTTTATGACAACGTAAAACTAAATAGAACAACAACCCTCAACTATAACTCAACAGCCACACTTTTAGAGAATAATAAATCAATAAATTTCAGCTTTGGATTCTTTGAAGTGAAAACAACAGAAACAATAAAACAACACAAGCTAAAACTAGTAGTGGTTGATGGATTTGACGCATCATTGAATGACACATTTACATGGAACATAAACGTCACAGATAAGAATCGAAGAATAATATTTAACGAACCAATACCAAACATAACAATAGAAGGAAGTCGGAATGCTGATAATAAAGACTTATGGACTGCCGGACTAGCTTATGGATTCTACGATCCTGATTATGACTATGACGAAGATGGAGTAATAGAATTAAGAGAAGGAAACTATAGCATAACATACAATGTTTCTGACAGGTTATGCCAAGGATACGCAACAATAAATGTGAGCGAACCATACAGCTACTTAATAGACAGCGTAACCAACATAACAAGGATATACGGACACGGAATAAAAGCAACAGGAACAACAAATGGCAACTGCAGCATTAACTTCACAGCAACAGACGGAGAATATACAGCTACAAGCAACAACGTACAAATCAGTGTAATTGTAACCTCATCTGAAAGCCCAGAAACAATCAACACAGTACAAGGATCAACAAGCAGCACAAGAACAATAACTGAAACAGTAACCATAACAATACCAGAAGAAGTTGAAAAACCAATACCTATAGATATAATCCTCCCAGACATGGTCACAGTATACGAAAACAACACAATAGAAATACCTCTAAGAATCACTAACACCTGGAACAAAACAGTATACGGAGTCCACCTAGGATACAAGATAAACGAGAGCTTAAACTGCACAGTACAATTTAAAAGAGCGCACTTCTTCCAAATAGACCCAGGACAAGTAATGAACACCACAATGACAGTGTCAAACTACAGAATAGGAGGAATATATGAAATATTAGTCATTGCAAATGTTACAGATCCGCCATACATTGACACTGCAAAAATATACCTCAACTCGATAGAACAAACAACAACAGGCAGCAAAGTAAGAACTTTAATAAGATTTGCACAAGATTTACTACAAAAACACAAAGAATGTCAGGAAATAGAAGAAGTACTAAACCAAGCAGAAGAACACTCAAACAAAGGAGAATTAAACAAAGCGCTAGAACTAGCGAACTCAGCCATAAACGGCTGCAAATATTTAATAAGTCAAGAACAACTAATACTACAAAGACCAAAGATGTTCAGGAAAATACATATACCATTAAACTCTCAAACACTATCATATCTATTAATAACAATCATAATAGCACTACTAACAACAGTAGGAATTCTACTCTTAAAAAAGAAAAACTAAGAATTTTTAATTGAATCATAAACAACATTCAAGGTTTCATAATAATTTATTTTTTCATCGCTTGGAATCTTGTTATACAGATCAACAACTTCTTTATACAATTCAACAGCACTATCAACATCACTATTATAAAGACTATAATAAATCTTTTCAAGCAAACTATTAATGTCGACATGAGAAGCTTCCACAACACCAAGAATTGAAAGAGGCAAACTAACCTTATCATCCTGCTTTTGAACTTTAGCATTAGATTTAAAAACAATTCTCTTCAAAAAACTTGAAAATTTCTTCTTCCAAGTCCTTGCAACAAAAGAACCAACCAATTGTCCCTTTTCAGAATTAGGAACTAACAAATAATCCAGAAAACCCTTAAACTTTTCCAAAAATAATTTTAACTCTTCATCAGAATAAGAAACCTGAGAATATTCAAACATAAAAATCCTATCAACAAACTTAAAGAAATCAGCCCTTATATTATAAGGTAAATAAACATTCTTCAACTCTCCAAACAACTCATCCTTTGTAAACTCATAATCCAAACTTAAATAATCCTTCAAAAAATTTTTAATCAAATAATAAACTTCAGTATCAGATATCATACCTTTTGACAAAAGATAATTGACATCCCTAAGAATATTCCTCCTAATCCTAATCCTTCTCTCTAACTCACCTACTTTTCCCGTATCCATCTAAAAAGTTAGAGCAAAACACATATTTAAAATATTCGATTTTAAAGTTACTCTTCGAAAGTGGGTTAAAAAAGTTTTTATAGGAATACAACTATAAATAAATATATGGTGATAATAGAGAGGAAAAAAGTACATAAAAACGTAGAATTAGAAAAACAACTAAAACAACTAAATGAAAAAATAGATTTAGCCAGAAAAGAGATGAGAAAAGTATTAGTTGGACAAGAAGAGATTCTAAACTCACTATTTGAAGCATTATTTGCAAACGGACACGTCCTTGTAGAAGGAATACCCGGAACAGGAAAAACATTAATGGTCAGAACACTATCAATAGTATCTGGAAGTATATTCTCAAGAATACAATTTACACCTGACCTGTTGCCAACAGACATACTGGGAATAACAACCTATGAAGAAGGTAAAGGATTCTACACAGTAAAAGGACCAATATTCGCAAACTTTGTACTAGCAGACGAAATCAACAGGTCACCACCGAAAGTGCAATCAGCCTTGCTTGAGGGAATGCAAGAAAGACAAGTAACAATAGGAAAAGAAACATTCAAACTACCATACCCATTTCTAGTCATGGCAACACAAAACCCACTAGAACAACTAGGAACCTACAAACTGCCAGAAGCAGAAGTTGACAGATTCCTTTACAAAGTAATAGTAACCTACCCAAGTACAGATGAAGAAATAATGATATTAAACTCCAACATAACAACCAAGAGATTCGAAGAATTTCACTTAATGCCAATACTCTCACCAAGTGAAATAATAAGAGCACAAGAAATAGTAAAAGAAATATACTACGACGAAAAAATACAAAGATACATAATAAAAATAATAGACGCAACAAGACACCCAGACAAATATGGAGTTGAAAGCGGAAAATTCATAGAGTACGGAGCATCACCAAGATCAAGCATAAGCTTGTTCATAGCATCAAAAGCACACGCACTACTAAAAAACAGATCTTACGTAACCCAACAAGACATAAAAGACATAGCTCACAACGTCTTAAGACATAGAATACTAATTAATTTTGAAGGGGAAGCAGAAAACATAACACCTGAAGACCTCATCACAGAAATACTCAAAAAAGTACCAATACTATAAAATGGCTGTTAAAGAGCTAAAACTAGATCTTCTAGGAAAAATAAAGAATCCGCAATTTCAAGTCAGAAGAAAGATGCTGAGCAAAATACTAGAAGGAGAACTAGCCGCATCATACAAAGGAAGAGGAATAGAATTCACAGGCTTCAGAAAATATATCTATGGAGATGATGCAAGCTTAATAGACTGGCCAGCCAGCCTAAGAGCAAAAGAATCACTAATAAGAGAATACGAAGAATTCAAAAACTTTCAAATATTTGTGCTGTTTGATGTCAGCGACAGCATGTTATTCTCATCCACACAAAAATTAAAATGCGAATACGCAGCAGAAATAGTGTTCTCACTAATATACTCCATAGTAAACACAGGTAATAAAGTAGGCTTGGGAATGTTCACAAAAGAACTAATAACAAAGAAAGCTCCAGACAGTGGAACAAAAAACTATTACAGAATACTACAAGACTTGACAAACCCCGAAAACTACGGCGGAGGATTCGACTTAAAAAAAGCATTAATGCAAACAAGAACATTACTAGGAGAAAAAAGCTTAATAATAATAGTGTCAGACTTTCTAGGACTAGAAGAAGGATGGGAACGATACATAAGAATGTTATCAAAAGAATTTGACATATTAGGAATAATGATAAGAGACCCAAGAGATAAAGAAATGCCCACAGACACAGGTCAATTCATGGTAGAAGATCCTTACTCAGGAGAACAAATGCTAATTGACTCAAAAGACTATGCTGAAATATACAAAAAAAGAGCAAATGAAGAAGAAATGAAAATAATACGAGAATTTCAAACAGCAAAAGCAGGACTTGTATCTGTAACGACAACAGAAGACTTTTTGAAACCATTTATGAAATACATTCGAATAAGAGCAAAAATAATGATGAAAATGAGAGACCAATAAAATGACTGAAATAACATTCACACATCCAACATACCTCTGGCTGCTTATAAGCATACCACTACTAGCAATAAGCCACTTCTATCTCTTAAGGCATGCTCACAGAAGAGCTATGAAATTCGCTAATTTTGAAACACTAAAAAGAGTGACTGGCAAAAAACTCATAACAAAAAACATAACAGTACTAGTATCAAGAGTATTCATACTATTATTCGTTGTTCTGGCAGTATCAGGATCAGTTCTATGGTATGAAGGAGAAAGCAACAAAAACGATTTTGTAATAGCAATAGACACAAGCGCATCAATGAGTGCAGAAGACCTTTACCCAACAAGATTAGAAGCAGCAAAAGCTGATGCTATAAACTTTTTAAATATCATGAGATCAGATGCAAAAATCGGATTAGTAACATTCTCAGGAGTTACATTTGTAAATCAGATAATGACAAAAAAACACTTTGAAGTCAAAAATGCAATAGAAGAAATAGACATTGTAAGCGCAGGAGGAACAGACCTCCCAGGAGCAATAATAACCTCAACAAACCTGCTAGTAAACTCTGACAGAGGAAAAACAATAATACTGCTTAGCGACGGCAGCAGCACAGCAGGATCATTTCTAGAAGACTCAATAAACCACGCAATCGCATATGCACAAGACAATCACGTACTAATCCAAACAATAGGAACAGGAACAGAAAATAATGAGCCACTTGGCTACATACCAAAATATTATAATATAAGTGCAGTATATAATGAGAATACCCTTAAAAAAATAAGTGCAGAAACAGGCGGAACCTATTATCACGCGCCAGACAATCAAAAACTTATGGAAGCATTCAAAGAGCTGTCAGAAGAATCTGACAAAGCAATACTACACTTAGACCTAAGCTTTGGACTTATGATGCTGGCAACACTAATGCTATTAATCGAATGGGGATTAATAAGCACTAAATTCAGAAAAATACCATGAGAAGGAGGATAGAAAAATGATAGGAAAAATTGTTCTAAGCATACTAATCGCATTTATAGTTGCACAAACACTAAAATTAATATTCAACAGATTACAAAAAGGAAAATGGGAATACTCAACACTAGTTCAAGACGGCGGAATGCCATCATCACACACATCAGTAGTTGTAGCGCTAACAATCAGCATACTACTAGAAACAGGACTGTCATACTACTTTGCAATCTGTGTGATACTGGCATTAATAGTAATGAACGATGCTATGAAAGTGAGAAGAGAAACAGGAGAAGAAGCAGAAGTGCTGAATGAATTAATCCAAAAAGAAAACATTTTCCACACAAGACTAATAACCAAAGTAGGACACACACCACTACAAGTAGCAATGGGATTAATAAACGGAACACTGATAACTTTGATAGTGTATGCATTCTAATAAAAGTAATATTTTTAAAGAAACTAAAGTTCGCACTATCTATGCCCCTGTAGCATAGTAGCTATTGCGGCAGACTTGTAACAACCCTTTTCAAAAGCGTTGACGGAAAGAAAAAGATTTGCTTTGCAAATCAGTTGATGAGATATCTGCAGGTCGAGGGTGCAATTCCCTTCAGGGGCTTATTATAATTCTCTTATTAAAACAAAAAATATTATGAAAGCTTTCTGACAACCCCATTATCTGCATCAACCTCAACCATATCACCATCTTTGAAAACTTCAGAAGCTATACCTGTGCCTATAACACATGGTTTTCCTAATTCTCGTGCCACAATTGCAGCGTGACAGGTAATACCACCTTCATCAGTCACTATAGCTCCTGCATTTTTGAATTTAGAAGTTATATAATTAGGCATAGTCATACTTATGATTAATATCTCTCCTTTTTTTAAATAGTTCATATCTTCTACTTTTTCTATTAGTCTTGCTTTTCCTTTATAGTTTCCTTTGAAGACAACCATTCCCTTAACATTATTAACATTAGGATTCTTCTCATAGTTTAGATAAACAGTTGCATTCTGACAGAAAATAAATTTTCCTTTTAAATGAATAAAGAAACATGATTGTCTTTCTTTTAGTTTCATTTCAACATCGATTTTTTTTAATTTTAAAAGTGATTCTATTTCCATAGGTGTCAAAAATTTTATTTGATGAACTGTCAATCCAAACCTTTTGCCAATCTCTTCAAACAAACAGTAAGATAACGAGTGAATTTTTTCAAAAGTATCTCTAGAGTAAAGTCTGAACTTTGCAAGTTCATCAATAATTTCCTGATTTTTTGCTTTTTCAAACTCAGAATAAGCAACTGTTATTAAAAAATTAGGATAAATCCTTTTATACAATTTCATATAGTATCTTATTAAAAATAGCAATTCATTATTAGACCTTGATTTGAAATTTCCTAAACTCATACAAAATAAAATTAACTTTTCAAAATATTTTTTTCCATCATTCACAACTCTTTTTACAAAACTTTTATCTTTTAGTGTTTTTTTAAAAACAAATTTAGAAAAAATATCATTTCCAAAGTTCATATAGTGAATAAAAATTAATCCATCTCTCAAAGTTAATATATCATAATAAGGAAAATTCCAAACTTTGACAAAATCTTTAACCAAAGCTTCATACAACAAACAATTCTTAAAAAAGTCATTCTCTCTTCTTGCAACAAATTCCCATTTCATTTTAATTCACAAAAACCATATTTTTTATCGCTAAATCATTCATTTTTTTAACATATGAATGAGAATTTTTAATTAACCCATTATTAATGTTCAAATCTAGATTCCTTTCCTTGAAATAATTTTCAACACCCTTAAAAAATAATGTATCCTCAAAATCTAATACTCCTTCAAATTTGGGTGATGGAATATCCATTTCTATAGTATCTATTGAATTTGTTCTATAATTGAACAATTCTTTTATTTCTTTTCTACTTGAGGGATAATTATTTTTTAACTCTTTTAATAAAGTGTTAAGAGAATTAAATTTATTACATCTATTAAAATACTCCTTACCTGCAGAATAGGAATGGTAAAACTTATTATTAACTAGAGAATAACTATGATTTTTACTTCTTTTTAAAAAAACCATATCATTTGTATAAATATCATAATTATTTATTTTAGCTGAAATTATTTGGGGAAATTCATCACTATCAAAATAATAATTTTTTAAGAAAATTTTAGTTTTTGGTTCATAGAATACTTCAACAGATAATTCATTTGCATTTTCAAAGAATTCACCCAGAATAAATCTAGTAGTATCATCAAAAGAGTAAATCAGCCGCTTTGTATCAATATTATTATCCGCTGCTTTAGTAAGTGCAAATCTAATTGCATTTGTAATGTATTCGTCAGAAACTAGTCTGTATAATTTATTGCGTTCATTATTTAGGGATTCTGATTTATCTTTAAAATTAGAATCGCAAATAAAAAATCTTTCAAATCCAGAACTTGGGTTAAAATAAACAAATTTATCTAAATGAAAATTAATCCCAGTTTGATGAAATCTAAAAGTAAAACTTCTACCTTTTCCTGTGAACTTTTTTAAATATGCTTCGGGGATGAGAGTAAAACTTTTTGTTTTGTAACCATTATCATCATATTTTAATTCAATTAATGGACCCTCTTCACCTAAATTAAATGATTTAGAGTTTTTTAAAATATTATCAATTGAAAGCTCTTTATCTACATCTTGAATTTCAGGAAATGTTTTAACAGTTATTTTCACTTCATTCACCTCTTAAATATTCTTTAATAGACTCAATGTTATCATAAAATGTTCTAGACTTTTCTACAACAGGAACATTCACAAGATTATCTTTAAGACCTAATTTTTTTATCTGCTCATATTTTTGTCCAACATCAATTCGTTCATTATTTATTAGTACATCCAATGCACTTTGAATGTAATAGCTAAGAAAATTTTTTTCATGAGTTGTGTATGATAATTTGCTTATCGAGGAAGATGCAAAACTAAGACAGTCAATTATCTCGGTTGCACATTTTACTTCCAAATCTTCATTTTTTAGTGTCCACAAATGACCAATTGAATTTATAATTAGATCTCCTTGTTTGAATGAAGATCCATCCAACTTTGTATATCTGATATAATGGGCAGAAATACCTAAAGACAACTTATCGTTAGCAAATCTTGATTCAATTCCAGATATAACATCTATTATATAGTCTTTTTGACCGATTGTTATACTTCCAGATAATATATATCCTTGATGGTTATTACTTTTGTAATATGAATTATCTAATAGTACAAATGAGTTAGGCAAAAGAGACTCTACAAAAACATTCAATAATTCTTCGTCAGAAGTTTTTTTAAATAATTCTTCTATATTATTTGTAGTTTGATTATTTTGCAGGGTTGTACATGCAGATTTTCTAGTAAGTTTTTTTCTTGTCAGTTTTCCATTCTTTTCCATAACTATTGTTCCCTTCAAAAAGTCTCTTTCTCTAGATGTTTTATATAACATTTTAATTCACCTCTTAATTCTGGATTTCACATGATTAAATCTTTCATAGATTTGCTCAGATTTACTTATACTATCAACAATGTTTTTGTCTAGAACATTCCTCCAATCCAAATTCTCTTGAATATTTTTAACAGCTTTCATTTTGTTAACATAGTTTTTACCTAGGTCGGCGTCTGTGAAATACTCATCAGTCATTCTGGACAACGTTAACTTTAGCGAATCATGAAGATAGTAAGAATGAATATTTAGTTCATTGTTGTCTTTAACATATTCATATACAGATGCTGCAAGCACCATTACTTCAAGCAGAATATCACTGAGATGAAATATTCCTGATTCTGTATCATCATGATGCGAATTGTGAATAGTATGATCAATTGAGTATCCTTTACTCGACCAATTAGGACCTTGAGATCCATATGTTACTATCTTCCTAGGTGAATTCGTTCGATAGTCAATCCATTTTAAATTATAATGTTCAACTGGTTTTATTTTAAATTCTTTTTCTTCAAAAAGCTCTTCTGTAAATTTAAAACCATGTATTATGTCAAGAGAATATCCATGTGAACATATTGTTATTGAACGAAGAGACATGGATTCTTTAGTTGCTCTTGTGAATTTATCAGTATAGTTTTTATCAAACAAAACAAAGTTTTTATCAT